>DBGCRA010000111.1:0-13505 GCA_048359195.1 Candidatus Gallispira sp. | reverse complement strand
CAACTTGTTCATCATCATTAAACGAATTTTCTGTATATGCTGTAAAACTTGCTGTATCTGTAAGCGGACGGTAAGGGGGATCAAAATAAACAAAAGTATTTTCATCAATAAAATTTTTTGACATTCTGTAATCTCCACATACAATAGTAACTTTTTGTAACTTTTGAGATACTGCTCGCAAATTTTTTTCATCACAAATCATCGGATTTTTATAAGAGCCCATAGGTACATTAAAAAGGCCTTTCTTATTCACACGAAAAAGTCCATTAAAACAAGTTTTATTAAGAAATATCATCAATGCTGCTTTTTCGATATTTATAGATTCATCTCCATTGATTTTTAAATCATTAAAACGCTCTCTCTTTGCAATATAATAACTTTTACGAGCCTCTTTATCCATCGGCACAAATTCATTTTGCATAACTTGCAACATTTCAATAAGTTCATCAATATCAGCTCTGATAATACGATAGGTATTGATAAGCTCTGCGTTAATATCACTAATGTAAATTTCGTCCAAATCATACTTACTTAATATATCAAAAAGAACTGCTCCACCTCCAACAAACGGCTCGGCATATTTTGTTGTTTTGCTATTTTCAAAAGGGTAATATTTTTCTATCTCTCTGAGAAGTTGTCCTTTACCACCTGCCCATTTTAAAAATGGTTTAATCGTTTTCTTGTCTTTTTCAGTATATCGTGTACTTCTTGCATCTATCGGTTTTTTAGCTGTAGTAGGTATAATCCATATATTCCCGACCATAGTTGCGTTTTTAATTCTATTTTCTGAACATAAAACGACAACTCGTCTTTGTGAAATTCCCCACTTATCCGCTGCTTCTCTTTCAGACATATATTTCATAACGATACGTCCATTTCTAACAAATTCATTATATTCCAAATCTCAAATAATAGCAATATCATTTTTAATAATTTTAGTTTATGGTAGCAAAGAATTTAATCTCTATACCATTTATTCTGAATCATATATAAATCAATTCTGCATTTACCACATCTCTTATACAATCCTGAATGTTTGTCCTTGCCGTGGCACGCAAATATAAATATTCATGGTTATGAAATCTCTGACATTAAAATTCCTCCGGTATCTGAATTTAATGCTGTTTTAAGACTAAAAATACTTATAATGAATCACTTAATTTGCGTAAATAAAGCGGTGTAGAATTAAAATAATCTACACCGCCGGAGCTATAATTTTTATCAACCACACAGGTTGACGAAGAACCTTAATTACTCTTCATCATCATCCTCGTATTCGTAATCCTCATCTTCGTCATCCCAGTCTTCTTCCTCAATATCAAGCATTTCATCAACAGCCGCAATAACTGCATCAAATTCTTCATCAGACTCAATATTGCTGAGCACAAAACCTGCCTCATTATCTGCCTCTGCATATTCATAAACAAAAGAGCTTTCACCGTCTTCTGAAATTAAAGCAATATACTCCTTGCCTTCAAACTCCTCAAGCTCAAATGTACCAAGAACAATACACCTAACTTCCGTATTATCCTCAAGCATAAGTGTCATATGCATATGATCATGACCGCAGCCGCAGTCCTCGTCATGTTCATGATTATGCTCATGACCACAACCCCAGTCACAAACCTTCTTTTCCATATCGTCCATATTAACAACCTCCTTAATGTTTTAAATTATTATTGTTTTAATTGATTATAGCATTTATTGCCATAAAATACAATTAATTCTTAATTAAGATTATGTTAATGTTATTCTTCACGGCTTTCAAGCTCATTATCCAATTTTTTTCCGGTTTTCCTTGTAAAAAGCATAATAAACAGCCCTGCGGCTATTGCTACAGCAAAAAACATAATAACAAATGTAACAGCAGTTTTTAAAGTCATACCCATTTCCGCCATTTTTAAACAGTATAAAGTCACAATAAATAAAACAATTAAAATTATTAATAAATAATTAGTTATTTTTCTCATTAAATCACTCCTGAGATAATGATAACATATATTTATATATTTGTAAATGAAAACAGCATGGCAGCATTTGAACCGACCTCCAACATTTAATTGAAAGGTCGGTTCAACACCTCTAAGTCGTAATATTATTTCAAATACTTCATAAGCACATCAGGAATTTCATCCTCAGCAATATAAAAACTATTTCCGGAAAACAAATTATCTCCTAAATACACATTGACAGACATCCTAACTGCCCCATTTTCAAAATCAGGTGTAGTTTTATAAAGATTACTATAAAAATCATATAATTCTAAAATATCATTTTTATCAGTAACAATAACATTTTGAACTACACGCTCAATTTCAGACTCTGCATCATTATCATTCGGATATAAATTATTAACATAAATATCCAAATGACCTATATTCTCAGGATTTATCATATTTTCTCTATAATTTGCAAGATAGCTGTCAATTAACTGATTGGTATTTTTAAAATTGTTATTAAGTCCAATATCCAAGCCGTTTTCAAAAGTCAGCTTTTTACCCTGATATTCAATAATTTCATTATAATTAACAGTAATTGTTCTGCCTCTGTCATAGCCATAATTATTCGTATATTTAATTTGATTATAATCCAAAGCCATAATATCCTTTTTAAGTGCTTCATAAAGCTTATCATAATCAATAAACTGTAATCTGATACCCTCTTCAGTATCAAGACCATAATATTGAACATAATTAATTTTCTTTTCATTATCGTTTAATATAGGGTAGGCAACCTTTTTATAAACATCATTTTCATAATATTCTTTAAGATAGTTCCCATACAGACTTGAGTCTATTGAATAGCTTCTTTCCAAGGTTTTTCCATTATTAAGGTTATATTTAATTGTAACTCTTGTTCCATATAAGGCAGATTTGTTAAGTTTCTTGTTATCAACAACAGCCTTATGAAGCTTTAAAATATTATCAATATCCTTTTCATCACTTAATATGCCCTTATAACCGACATCTGCGTAGTCAACTCCACCTGCATAATTGGTTATATAACCGCCGTGTATTCCCACATCATTATATGGCTCAACACTTTCCACCTGAGAAATATCAGGTATTCTCCTTTCATAGCCTGTTATATCAAAAATAAAACAAAGCTGCAATATTCCTGCCCCAAGTACAAAAATAATTATCGGTTTTAAAAGTCCCTTAATACCAAAACTTTTTCTGTTAAGCATAAAGGCTGCAATAAGAGCCACAATACCAAGAGGCATTGTCCCCCAAAACAGATTGTTAAACTCAAACATTGAATTTAACATTGCCCAGCCAAACAAACCAAAAAATATTGCCACAGCATACATAAATACCGGTCTTAATGCCTTAAAAGCTATAATTTCCTCATAGCTTTCAATACTTCTGATTTTATAAAGCCACATATTTATAAAGAATAAAACTACTATCATTACAATATAAACCAATGATTTTGATGAGCACATTTTGTCAAAGCCATAAATATAAAGCTTTTCGGAAATGGCAGTATAGCTTGATGCTGAAAATCCATATAAATTGGAATCCAAAACATACTTGCTTATTGTTTCTATTGCAAAAGGAAGTACAATAAATCCTCCCGCAAATACATATGAAGCAATAGTATTGCCGCTAAGCATTGCCGCAAATATCATCACCATAAGAGTTATTAAAATATATACACCACAGGTATAAAAATATTTTAAAGCAAACTTCAATGCAAATATTTCTCCTGAATTAAGACAAACACTTTCAATAAAAATAACTATGCTTGAAATTATAATCGGTATAAAAAGCAGTACAACTCCTGCCAAAATATGAGAAATATACCGGGTTTCCCTTTTAATTGGCAATCCGTGAAGACAAGATGCCGAATTACCCTTATGTAAATAAGAAAAAAGCATTCCACCAAATCCAAAGGCAAATATAAAAGAAAAAACACCTGTGTCGGTTCGCAAATAGAAACTGTCTGCAAATGATTTTGGATAAGCAGAGTTCTGAACTGCATCAGGTAAAACAAAAAGTGCCAACATCAGCATAAACACTGCCATTACCCACCAAAACCTTTTAAAATCAGACTTTATAATACTTTTATCAAATAATGATGTTTTCAAATTCATAACCCATGCCCCCTAACTCATAAATAAAAATTTCCTCAAGTGTAAGAGGCAGAATATCACAAATCAAAGGTGAAAATTTTTGACATATATTCTTTATTTCCTCTGTATTTCCTCTCACAATATAAGTATCAACACTTCCGAATTTACTGTTATGCAATATATTTAAACTCTCCTTAAAATTATCAGGTATATCTCCACCAAAAGCAATCTGAAGTTTATGAATTTCGCCCTTTACATCATCAAGAGCTTTTTCAAGAACTATTTTTCCATTGAACATAATACCAACTTCATCACATACATCTTCAAGCTCCCTTAAATTATGGCTTGATACAAGAACTGTCATTTCTCTTTCTGCCACCTCCTGCAAAAGAATTGCCCATGTATTTCTCCTCATTACAGGGTCAAGCCCGTCAACAGGTTCATCAAGAACCATTAAGTCAGGTCTTGCGCATATACCAAGCCAAAATGCAACCTGCTTTTGCATACCTTTTGAAAGTCTTCGGCATCTCCTCTTTACATCAATTTTAAATACAGACTTTAGCTTTTCAAACATTTCCCAATCCCAGTTTTTATAAATTCCTGCATAGAACTTAGCCATTTCAATTATGGAATATGTTGTAAAGAAAAACAAATCATCACTTATGTATACAATTCTCTGTTTAACATCACAATTTTCATATACAGATTCTCCATCAACGGTAATAATTCCATTATCCTGTCTGTATATACCCATTAAATTTTTAATAAATGTAGTCTTGCCTGCACCATTAGGTCCTATTAACCCGTATACGGAGCCTTTTCTGACAGTTAGGGTTAAATCATCAAGGGCCTTAAAGCCGTCAAAACTTTTGGTCACATTTTCCGCTTTAATCATATATTCTCCTCCTGATATATTTCATTTACAATTTTTTCTATTTCTTCCTTTTCCGCTCCCAAGTATTTAAGCTCCTTAATCACAAGCTCAAGCTGTTCAAATCCTTCCTCTTTTTTGACAGCCCGAACACTCTTCCTCATAGGTGCAACAAAATAACCTTTAGCCTTTTGGGAATAAATATATCCCTCCATTTCAAGCTCCTTATAAGCTTTCTGAATAGTGTTGGGATTTATTGCAAGCTGAGCAGCAACCTCTCTTACAGACGGCAGCCTTTCATGCTCCTTCATTGCACCGTTTACTATATACTCCTTTGTTTTTTCTTTAATCTGCTCGTATATTGGTCTGTGATCACCATAATTAAGCTCCATTATATCACCTCCTATCGCTGTTTTATCTGTCTATTAATTATAATACAGCTAAATCAAAACTTTGTCAAGATATTTTTTTTAAATATTGAAAAAACGGCTGTTGCATTCGCAACAGCCGTTTTTATTAAATGTAAATGAATTACTTTAAAGTTACCTTAGCGCCAACTTCTTCAAGCTTAGCCTTAATAGAATCTGCCTCTTCCTTAGAAGCACCTTCCTTAAGCATCTTAGGAGCACCGTCAACAACTTCCTTAGCTTCCTTAAGACCAAGACCTGTGATTTCTCTAACAGTCTTAATAACCTTAATCTTCTCAGAACCAACCTCAGTTAACTCAACGTCAAACTCAGTCTTTTCTTCCTCAGCAGCACCTGCAGCAGCACCGCCTGCAGCAACTACCATACCTGCAGCAGCAGATACACCAAATTCTTCCTCAGCAGCCTTTACTAAATCATTAAGTTCAAGAACAGTAAGTTCCTTAACAGCTGCGATAATTTCTTCAATAGATAACTTAGCCATTTTAATTTCCTCCATAATTCTGAATTTTCTTAATTTTGTTTCTAAATAAGTAAAATAATTTTTAAGTTAAGCACAGATTAAGCCTCTGTAGCTTCGCCGTCCTTTTCTGCAATAGCCTTGATAACTCTTGCAAAAGAACCCATAGGGGACTTGAAGCTGCCCAATAACTTTGAAAGGAGAACCTCTCTTGATGGAATATCAGCAACAGCAGCCATACCCTTAGCATCATAACAAGTACCTTCGATAACACCGGCCTTAAATTCAAGAGCCTTAGCACCCTTCATAAACTTGTTCATGATACCTGCAGCAACAGTTGGGTCTTCATAACAGATAGCAATAGCACTGGGACCCTCAAAGTAATCCTTTAAGCCCTCAAACTGAGTACCCTCTACTGCTAAATTCATCATAGTATTCTTGTAAACCTTGTAATCAACACCGGCCTCTCTTAACTGCTTACGAAGAGAAGTGTCCTCTGCAACTGTAAGACCTCTGGCATCAACTAAAACTGCAGAACTGGCCTTTTCAAGCTTTTCCTTAATTTCGTTTACAATAACCTGCTTTTCAGCAACCTTAGCCATTATTTACACCTCCTATAAGATTTTTAGGTGAAAACACCTGTCAGTGTTTCCAAAAAGCCGTATAAAAAAACTCCCTGTCATAGACAGGGAGGCAAATACAAAATCAAATGTATCCTCGGCAGGTAGTTTTACGTTACGACATATTGTCACCTGCTGTCTACGGCACTTTTTGTATGATAACATATTTAAAACCATTTGTCAATAGTTTTTTTATTTTTATTTTTTTATTATTTTTTTATCTTGATGTGACTCTTAACCTTATTAACAAATTCCTTTTTAAGTGCCATACTATTGCCGCAGTGGTCAATTTCCACACCTGCATATTCCGCACCCTCAACATTAATTATGCTGCACACATCATTATAGCTAAGCTCAAGGAACTGAACGTCCTTTCTCCATGCTCCAATAGCCTCAACACTTGTAAACACAAGTAAAAAACTGCCATTTTCAGCAGAAATTGAATAATATCCCATTCTGGTTATATTATTATTTTCATCTGCCTCAACTATAACAGGCACAAAAAATTTGTCACTTATAAGCTTTGTTACAAAGTCAGTCTTATTAATTTTAGAAGATTCAGACTTTAACCTTGCTATACTATCCGCTAATGATTTACTCATAATACACCTCTTATTTCCTATAGAAAGGGGTCACACCCTTAATATATTTTTGCGCAACCTTATCAAAAGAAGGCATAAGGCCAATAGTTTCGCCCTTCTCCATTACTGAGTGGGCAACCGCTGCAATACCGTCAAAGGCAGCCTTTAAACTGCCGTCTTTGCAAAATTCAACTACAAGTACGGGAGTTGCCTTATCTGCACCCTTTCTTACAGTCTCCATATAGTAGGCAGCACTTATATTGTCCTGTGATTTAAAATAATCCACTAAAGCATTTTTAATATTTTCAGGCGGATTATCAACAGGAACCAAGCCCATATTGCCCTCTGTCTGCACTTTTTCAGCTTTAATAAGCACATCAGGGTTATTTACCCTTTCAATATTCTGAATAAGGCTGTTCTGCACCGCCAGATTACAGCCGCATGGGTCAATAACAAATCCATCATATCCCTTTGTGGATAAAACCAATTTTTTAATATTGTCATAACTTCTTATAAGATACATTTTATTCGGATTTTTATTCCACTTTTCAAATTCCTCACCACTTGTAAATACAGCAAGATACACAAGTCCCTTGCTTGTTTTCATTGAAAAGTAATTAACTGTGGCATCCGGAGCAATTTTATTATTAATCGGTTCGGGAATTATTACAACAGGCAAAATAAAGCTTGAACCTATAAGCCTGTTTAAAAACCAATAGCGATTTTCCCGGGTATTATTTTCCTTTACCTTTAAAGCCGCCTGAATAAGCGCAGTATTATCAATGGGAATATTCATTATAAAATTCCTCCATCACTCCTTAGGAATCATTTCCTCTTTAGGAATACCTACATTTTCGCCCTTTGCATCAAATACCAAACCGTCAAGTCCGCTATTTTCATTTACAATAACTTCTCTTACTGCCGCAAAATTGTGAAGAACACCAATGACATCCTCTCTTTCTCCATAGCACTTTTCAAGTTCTTCAGGGCTTGTAAAAGCACAAAGATACTTCTTTCCGTCCTTAGTATTTAAAGCACAGTACTTACCGCTTCTCTTTGATCCTGTACCCTTATCCAGACAAACAGGCACATAAAACGTAGCCTCAACCACAGCCTTGTAAAATTCCTCCTGAAAAATTACAGTGTGCACAGCCTTAAACTGCTTCATAGCTTCAATAAGCTTACTATTATCCGGTTTCTTATTCATTTTTTTACCTCTCATACTTTATTTTATATTAATAACAAATTAGTTATTATTATCTTTCCAAAACCTCATCTATTATATCCTTAACAGTTGAAATTTTGTCAACCTTATATACATTTTCCCCACAGAAAACAAGAGCATTGTCAATATCACCGTTAGCACCGTTAAAAAGTGCCTGTGAAATACAATAAGGTATAGTCTTGGGATCACAGTGTACAAGACACTGGAAACAGCGTGATATCTTACAGCCATCCGGCACAATATCCTTAATAAAGTGATTATTCAACGCTCTGCCCGGCATACCTACAGGACTTTTCACAATCTTAACATCCTCCGGCTTTGCATTAATATATGCCTCCTTAAAGGCTATATCAGCATCACATTCTTCAGTTGCAACAAAACGTGTTGCCATCTGCACACCGTCAAGACCCAAATCATCCAAACAATGCTTAACATCCTCCTTAGTGAATACACCACCGCCAAAGACAACAGGAATTTTCTTGTTATACTTTTCTTCAAATTCCTTTTTGGTTTCAATTATTTTAAGTATTTCATCATCAAAATTTTCAATACCAAGAACTTCTTCCGCCTTAAAGCCCAAATGTCCTCCTGCTTTAGGTCCTTCAATAACAAGGAGATCTGGAAGTCTGTCATACTTTTTAACCCAGCGTGAGAAAATAACCTTACAAGCCTTTGCCGAAGAAACAATAGGTGCAAGCTTAATATCAGAGCCTGCGGCAAACTTAGGCAAATCCATGGGAAGACCTGCACCTGATATTATAATGTCGGCACCATTTTCAATGCAGCACTTTACAAAGTCTTCATAATGAGTAACCGCTACCATAATATTTACACCAATTATACCTCCGTTTGATTCCTCTTTTGCAAGCTTAATTTCTCTTGATAAGGCTCTCATATTAGCATCAAATGTATTGGTATAAAAGTCAGGTTCTCTAAATCCGGGCTGTGCTGCAGAAATTACACCTATACCGCCTTCTCTTGCAACTGCCGCCGCAAGCTTATGCAGGCTGATGCCAACTCCCATACCTCCCTGAATAATAGGAATTTTTGCAGTCAAATTTCCAATTACTAAATCTTTCATTAAAATTACCTCAAATCTAAATATATATTTCCCTAAACTAACTCAAACTTTCTTAATTGTAATTATATCATTTTAAATTACTTTTGTCTATAACTTTTGACATAATAAAAATAATGTTGTATACTTAAAACAGTTAAAAAAGGGAGAGAAATATGGACAAAAGGAAATTTTTTAATAACAAGGATATAATAGCCATTGCAGTTGTTTTTATACTTGCATTGGTGTTCTTTACGATTTATAGGCTGTATATGGGAAATGACGGATCCTATGCCGAAATTATATATGACGGTCAGATTATAGAAAGACTGCCTTTAAATGAAGACAATGAATATATACCTGAAATTAACAATAACATTATCATTGAAATAAAGGATAAAAAAATACATTTTAAACATTCAAACTGTCCTGACAAAATTTGTGTAAACACAGGCTGGCTTTCAAGACCCGGGCAAACAGCCGTTTGCCTGCCCAACAAAATTTCTGTTGTGGTAAAAGGAAAAGCCGGTGACAATATAGATACTGCTATTTAAAGGGGAACTGTTTATGAAAAATTTTTCAAAAGCCAAATACATTTCATATATGGCGATGCTTCTTACTCTCATAGTTGTGCTTTCAATATTTGAATCCTCACTGGCAGCTCTTGCCGCACTGCCTCCCGGTGTTAAACTTGGACTTGCAAATATTGTAACTATGTTTGCCCTTTTCTTTTTAGGGAAAAAAGTAGCTTTCAGCCTGACTATTGCAAAAGGAATTTTTGTATTTATCACAAGAGGCTTTTCTGCAGGCATTTTAAGTATAAGCGGCGGTATTGTATCAATATGTGTTATAATTATACTTTCTGCAATATTTAAGGATAAAATTTCATATCTTCTCCTGAGTATTGCAGGAGCAGTTTTTCACAACATAGGTCAGCTTATAGCATTAATTGTTATCCTTGACAACAACAAATATACCCTTTATTATCTGCCTGTTCTTATTATATCAGGCTTAATAATGGGTACAATAACAGGTGTGCTGTTAAAATCTCTGCTGCCTGTTCTGGTATATCCTTTAAAGGGGATCGAAAAATGAAAAAATTAGTATTACTTATAGGAATTATTATTTTGCTTTGCGGCTGTGGAAGAGAAAAATACACAACGGAATATTTCGATGTTTTTGACACTTATTCTACACTGACTATATACACAAAGGATAAGGAAATGGCTGATGCAGTCAGCAACGAGCTTCATAAAGAGCTTTTAAGCCTTAATAAAAAATTTGATATATATAACAGCTATGAAGATATTAACAATATTAAAACCATAAATGACAATGCAGGAATAAAAGCTGTTAAAGTTGACAGTGAAACTCTTGACCTTATAAAAAAAGGCAAAGAAGCATATACAAAAACCAATGGTACCGTAAATATTGCCTTAGGTTCTGTACTTAAAATATGGCACAATTACAGAACAAATGCCCTTGACAACAATATTTATGCCATTCCGTCACAAACAGAGCTTGAAAATGCAAACAAACATACAGACATTAACTCAATTATAATTGACGAAAAAAACTCCTCAATATATATAGAAGATAAGGAAACCTCCATTGATGTAGGTGCTATAGCAAAGGGCTATGCCGCCGATTATGCTGCCGAGTTTTTAAAAGAAAAAGGCATAACAGCTGCCCTATTAAATCTTGGAGGAAATGTTATTGCTCTTACCGATAAAACAAAAGAAAGCTGGAAAACCGGTGTTATATCCCCTGATAACAGTTCAGAATATATAGCCGCAATTGATTTATCAAATGAATCTGCCGTAACAAGCGGAAATTATCAAAGATATTATGAATACGAAGGTAAAAAATATCACCATATCATAGATAACAAAACTCTCTTCCCTTCCGAATACAATAAAGGGGTTACAGTTGTTGCCGAAAGCTCTCTTGATGGCGATATGTTTTCAACAGCACTTTTTATATTGCCTTACCAAGAGGGTATAAAACTTGCCGAAAACAATAACATAAAAGCAATGTGGATAACATCAGATAACAAGGAATACCGGACTCCTGACTTTTCAGCAGAAAATTGAGTATAAAAATAACGGGTCCACCAAACCCGTTATTTTTTATACAAGGCGTTGAAGCTCAATTTGTTACCGCACAAAGCACCAATGCGGATACAACACATAAATAAAAGCACAGAGGAAGGAGTCTTTATTTATAAGGTTTAAATGTTGTAAAAGTAAATAAAAGGGGTCACAATCTGAACAACGCACTACAGATTGAAAAAAACTTATAAAAACAAAACGAGGCGCTGAAGCCTCGCTTCAACGCCCTTGTATAAACATAGTATACTCAATCAATGACAATTTGTCAATAACAAATTTAAGATTTTTCAAAAAATTAAGCCATCTTGTTTACAAGCTTAGCAAGTCTTGACTTCTTTCTTGAAGCGTTATTCTTATGAAGAATACCCTTAGTGCAAGCCATATCAATAGCCTTAACAGCACCCTTTAAAGCCTCAGCAGCTGCAGCCTTGTCACCTGCATTAACAGCAGCAACAACCTTCTTCATTGCAGTCTTAGTTGCAGATGCAACCATCTTATTTCTTAATGTCTTCTTGTTGATAACTAAAATTCTCTTCTTTGCAGACTTAATGTTAGCCATGAAAATTTCCTCCTAAAAAATAAATAAACAAACTAATCAAAATTTTTTCTTTTAAACTGTGATTTTGAACTTAGAGGGGTTTTAAAAGACGCAGAACGACTGCATCATCAAATCACACTTGAATTATTATATCTTATTTTATATTTTTTGTCAATGAATATTTTAGATTTTTTTTATAAAAACTATATTAAAGGAGATGATTAAATGAAATTTTCACCATATACAGACCTTGCCCTTGAAATTGCAGAAAACATATGCGAAAACAGCACTTATGAGGGCATAGAAATGAATACTGAAGAATGTGAACTTGACAACACAACAGTCACTGTTGTAAAAATAACAAATGACAACGGCATTAAGGCAACAGGTAAACCCATAGGCACCTATATTACCCTTGAATCAGCATTTATAAAGGAAAATGATATGGAAGCTCATGAAAAACTTATATCCATATTAAGCAATCATATTAAAACTCTGTGCCCCCAAAACACAAACACAACACTGGTAATAGGACTTGGCAACTCTCACGTTACTCCTGACTCCTTAGGTCCTAAAGTTGTAGACAAAATACTTGTAACAAGACATATAAGAGATACAGTACCTGACGATATAAATAATTCCGTCACTTCTGTTGCAGCCCTTGCCCCCGGAGTTATGGGAATGACAGGTATAGAAACAGCAGAGGTTGTAAGGGGAGTAACAGAAAAGGTAAATCCTGACCTTGTAATTGCAATAGATGCCCTTGCCGCCAGAAAAGTATCAAGAGTAAACTCCACAATACAGCTTTCCGACACCGGAGTTGCACCGGGAGCAGGCGTGGGTAACAAAAGAAAAACACTTAACAAGGAAAACCTTGGTGTACCTGTAATTGCCATAGGAGTGCCAACAGTAGTAGATGCCGCTACAATGGCAAATGACACAATAGAAAAAGTAATTGATGCACTTTTAAATGAAAGCACAAAGGGAAGTCAGTTTTACAATATGCTTAAGGATACATCTGAGGAAGAAAAATATAATCTTATTAAAGAAGTACTTGACCCTTACGCAGAAAATATGTTTGTTACACCAAAGGAGGTTGATGCTGTAATAGAAAATATTGTAAATATAATTGCAAACAGCATAAACATTGCTCTGCATCCCGGCATTAAGCAGGAAGATATAAACAGATATAAATTCTAAAAAAGGGGATGTAAAAGACACTTTACAAATTAATAAAAATTTGCTGCGAAGCCGATTAATTAAATTTAATTTTTAGGAGGCTTTAAAATGGCAATTTTTGAGTGAATGTCAAAGATATTCGTACTCCGCTTACGCTACGTAAAATTTAAAAAACTTCGTTTTTTAACATACTCATAACCGACGGCATCCGGGATGCCTTTGTATTCGGTGGGAGCTTGTGCTCCCACTTTGATAGCAAAAAATGTCCTTGAGCAAAGCGATTAAGGTAAATTTTTTGCGGCAATTTACGAAGTAAATTGTATCATTTGAATACAATAATAAGTACCCTCTGCCTAAGAGGCA
>DBGCRA010000110.1:0-17020 GCA_048359195.1 Candidatus Gallispira sp. | reverse complement strand
CTATTTATCTGACAATAATCTCACCCTTAGGAACATCACCTATAGGTGATTATGCTTTTACAAATTGCAGCAGCTTAACTCAAATAACCATTCCTGATGGTGTGACCGGTATAGGTAATTATACTTTTTCTTGTTGCAGTAGCTTAACTGAAATAGCCATACCTGATAGTGTGACTACTATAGGTAATTATGCTTTTGAGGGTTGCAGCAGCTTAACTCAAATAGCCATGCCTGATAGTGTAACGGGTATAGGTGGTTATGCTTTTAGAAATTGCAGCAGCTTAACTAAAATAACCATACCTGACAGTGTAACCAGTATAGGTTCTAAGGCTTTTAATGGTTGCAGCAGTCTGACAAGTATAAATGTAGATGAAAATAATAGTAATTACTGTGACATAGACGGTGTATTGTTTAATAAGGATAAAACAACATTAATTCAGTATCCTGCAGGTATAATAAATACTGAATATGATATACCTGAAAGTGTGACTAGTATCGGTAATTATGCTTTTAGAAATTGCAGCAGCTTAACTAAAATAACCATACCTGACAGTGTAACCAGTATAGGTTCTGGTGCTTTTTCTTATTGCAGCAGCTTAACTAAAATAACCATACCTGATAGTGTGACCAGTATCGGTAATTATGCTTTTTATAATTGCAGTAGCTTAACTCAAATAACCATACCTGATAGTGTGACTAGTATAGGTTATTGTGTTTTTTATGGTTGCAGCAGCTTAACTCAAATAACCATACCTGATAATGTAACCAGTATAGGTTCTCATGCTTTTGATGGTTGCGACAGCTTAACTGAAATAACCATACCTGATAGTGTAACTACTATAGGTTCTTCTGCTTTTTGGAGTTGCGACAGCTTAACTGATATAACCATACCTAATAGTATGACTACTATAGATCCTTCTGCTTTTGCTGGTTGCGGCTTAACTCAAATAACCATACCTGATAGTGTGACCAGTATCGGTGATTATGCTTTTTATGGTTGCAACAGCTTAACTGATGTAACCATACCTGATAGTGTAACTAGTATAGGTTCTTCTGCTTTTATGTCTTGCAGCAGATTAACTGAAATAACCATACCTGACAGTGTGACCAGTATCGGTTCTTCTGCCTTTTCTTATACCGCCTTAGGTACAATATACTGCTATGAAGGCAGTACTGCTGCTCATTACAGCAGTTATCCTTCAGGCACTGTTAAGAAATACATAACCGAGGATAATTCAATAGAAATTACAAACATAGATTCAACTCAAAACACCTTTGACTTAATATTAGATACTGCTAAATATGGCGGTGAAGATGCCAAGTATCTTGAAAATGTGGCTGTTATCGTTAATGGTACAGAGTATGCAGTTTCAAATTATGAATATACTGACAGCACCGAACAGTATATTAAATTCCCTGTTCAGATTGTCAGTTCATCAAATGAATCTGCCATTATAAGGGGTCAGGCTCAGGTTAAGGAAGCTGTTGACAGTACCCTCACTGAATACTACTACCGTAGATACTATGTTACAACACAAACCGAATTAAATCAGGAGGTGGATTAATATGAATAAATACATTAAGCCTGAAATTACAGTTACATATTTTGAAAATACTGATAAAAATATGGCTCTTGTATCAGCTAATTATGCTGCCGCTAACTTTAAGCAAAACAGTGATTATAATAAGATAATTTTCTGATAACCGGTGCTGTTATAAAAAATCCTTAGAGTTTTTGCTCTAAGGATTTTTTGTATAAGTCTATTCACGTTTTCTTATAATGCGTATTATTATCCACAATACAATTATTATAACAATTAATTTTCTAAATACCGGGATAGCTTTAATAAGCCCCATAAGAATATCAGCAATATTAAAATTATAGGTATTAATGCTCTTATCTGCATTATCAAGCACAGAGTCAGGTTCAATATTTTTAACACCGGTTGTTTCTGGGGTTTCCTCAATATTAGAATTTGTACTGCCTGTTAATTCAGGGTATTTGCTGAATACGGATTCAAAACTTGTATATCCTTCCGTATAGCTGTTAGTGTCATTTCTTATTAACTCAACTGTTTTGTTATAGGTGTATATTGAGCCGTTTGCCTGAGGATAATCTGATTTTTCCCATGTATGGTCAACGGACATTTGCTCGTCATTTAAGTTATAGTAGTCATATTTTAAATAATTAAGACCCGTATAGCTTAAAGGGTCATCCCATGTAGTGTCAATGTGATAATAGTCATTGTCAAGTTTAATTAAATTCCAAGCGTGACCGTTACCTTTGCTTGTGCCTGAAACCTTAATGTTTTCTATTCCGCACATATTAAATAAAAGCTGTGCGGCAGAGGCATAGCCGTCACATACTGCTTTGCCGTCAATAAGGACACCGTATGCCGTGTAATATATGGGGTCGCTGTTATCTTCATAGTCCTCTGCATATTTACAGTTATTTATAATGTAGTTGTGTATTATATATACCTTCATATAAGGCGGCATATCTTTGGCTATATTTGACGCAACTATTTCACAAGCCTTCTGCTCCAGTTCCTTTTTCATTTCAGTAAGAGTTGCCTTGTCAAAATCATATTCAAAATTTATTGCATAGCAGCTATAGTTTGCAATTTTACAGTCAAGGGTATATATGTTGTTTCCTCTGTAGCCCATATAGGCTATGGGACAGTTTTTTCCGACCTCTGAAAAATAATCATTGATGGGTGTTGAAGAGGTAGGCATATTTTCGCTTACAACATAAAGCTTATCTTCTCCATAGAGTAATGCCCTTGTAATAAGACTTATAAATTCTTCCTTGTTTCGTGCTACATAAATATCTCTTAAGAGAACGTCCTGATTGTTATAAATAATTTTTATTGTAGAGGAACGGGAGTTGTAGCTGCCGCTATATCCCTTGTAGTACATTACAAGCCTTGGGTCATAGTCAAAGACGTCTTTAAGCACCTTGTCAATATCGCCGCTGTCTGCCTTAATTTCGGGAAAAAATGTCTGAACCTCTCCGGCAATTTGTGCTGTATCATAGGCAAATGCAGTTTTACTGTATAAAACTATAAATAATAATGAAATAAAAATAACCTTTTTCATTTTGTCACCTTACTTGAAATATATTGTTCTACTGTTATAATTATCTCATTTTTTTAGCAGAAATACAAGGGCTATGTTCTTGTAAATTGTTCTAATTTATGTTATTATTATACTTAATTAAACTAGGAGGACTTTGGCTATGGAATGGACAGAGGTTAAAATATATACAACAACTGAAGGAATTGAGCCTGTAACTGCAACACTTATGGATTGCGGCATAAATGGTATTCAGGTTGAGGACGACAATGAAATGAAGGAATACCTTACTACCAGCTCTACATACTGGGATTATGTTGATGAGGAGCTTTTAAATAAGCCTGTCGGTGAAACCAAGGTTACTATTTATGTAAGTGATAATCCTTATGGTGAGGAAATTTTAATGCACGTTAGAGAGGTAATTAATAATTTAAAGAATATTGATACGGGTCTTGATTTAGGACGTCTTGCTATTGAAACCACTTCTAATCTTAATGATGAGGAGTGGTTAAACAAGTGGAGAGATTTTTACAAGCCTTTTGCTATTGGAAACAGAATATTTATTAAGCCTGTTTGGGAGGATTGCAAAATTCCTGATGGCAGAGTTGTGTTTAATATTAATCCCGGTCATGTTTTTGGTACAGGCTTACACCAGACAACTCAGCTTTGTATGCTGGAGCTTGAAAAGTATATTGATGATGAATCTGTTGTTGCAGATTTAGGCTGCGGAAGTGGTATTTTGTCTATTATATCTCTTCTTTTAGGTGCTAAGTCTGCTTTTGCTGTGGATATTGACGCCAATGCTATTAAGACTGCTTATGAGAATGCTGAGCTTAGCGGGGTTGATGTAAGTAAATATTATGTTACAAGCGGTAATGTAATTGGGGATAAGAAATTACAGGATGAAATAGGCTATGATAAGTATGATGTCGTTGTGGCAAATATTATTGCTGATGTAATTTGTGCCATAAGTCCTGTTGTTCCGGCACAGCTTAAAAAGGGCGGTGTGTTTATTGCATCAGGTATTATTAAGGACAGAATGCAGGATGTATATGATGCTCTTGATAAGTGTGGATTGAAGGTTATAAATACGGCAACTAAGGACGAATGGGTTTGTATTACATCTGTTAAGGAATAGGGTTTTTAGTCGGATAAATTGGAAGTTGTCGAACTGTTTAGTTTGATTGAATTGTGATTTAAATAAATAATTGGAGCTCAAATATGGAAAATTTGATTATAAGATATGCAGAAAAAGAAGAACTTGAAGCTGTAAACAAAATCCGAAAACAAGTTAATTTGGTTCATGTAATTGGACGTTCAGATGTATTTCGTGAGGATGGATGGCGGTTCATAGAACCCTTTATTTACACAAGATTTGACGAGAAAAACAGTAAGGTTATTGTTGCTGACATTGATGGTGAAATAGTTGGATTTGCTGTGATTCAGTATATAGTGAGACCAGAATCCTCCTTTAGTAAGGAACGGAGATATTTACATATAGAGGAGCTTGGGGTAGATGAAAAGCATAGACGTAAAGGCATCGCTACTGCCATAATTAATTTTGCCAAAGAAGACGCAAAAAAACATGGCTTCATAAGAATAGAACTTGATATGTGGGAATTCAATGACGGTGCAAGGGCATTTTATGAAAGCGTAGGATTTAACACATTCAGAAGATATATGGAAAGTGATGTGGAAAAATAAATCATTAATTCAGTTATATTTATAGAGTTCATTTTCGCTGAGGCAATACTAATTATGAAAATTGGAATTCAATTAAGGTGAAAAATTTCAGTTTGGAGTGACTTATAAATCTGAATTTATAGGAGATAACGATGATTACAATTACTCAATTTAAAGATAAATATACACAAGATGTAATAGATTTGGTATTACATTTTCAAAATGATGGCACAAGACCAAAGGTATCTGTAAATGACCAACCCGATTTATTAAATATAGTTGGTGAGTATATAGATAAAGGCGGTAATTTTTGGATTGCCAAAGAGGGTGAAAAGTTGATAGGCTCTATAGGAATTATGCCTTGTAATGCTGAAATAGCCGTATTAAAAAAATTCTTTGTATATGAGAATTATCAGGGAGAACCACACCATATTGGCAGAAAACTTTATGGTAATTTGATGTCCTTTGCAAAAGATAAGGGATTTAAAACTTTGATTTTAGATACACCATATAATACTGTGAGGGCACATAAATTTTATGAAAAAGCAGGCTTTAAAAAGGTAGAAGAAAGTAGCTTGCCTGTAAAATTCAGTCATCCTTATAAGGATTGTGATTTCTTTTTACTTAATCTGTAAATATATGTTTATTAAATTATTAAAGGAGCATTAATGAATGATGTATATGATGCCCTTAATAAGTGCGGATTAAAGGTTATAAATACGGCAACTAAGGATGAATGGGTTTGTATTACATCTATTAAGGAATAGGGTTTTTAGTCGGATTAATTAGATGTTATGGAGGTTATATATGATATGAAAAATGTAATTATTACAGGAGCAAACTCTGGACTAGGATTTGAATGTGCTAAAAAAATAGCGAAAATATCTTATGATTACCGTGTGATTATGGCTTGCCGAAATTTGCAGAAAGCAGAGCAGGCGAAGAAAATAATTATAGAAGACAGTGGTAATCCGAATATTGAGTGTATGGAATTGGATACATCAGTAATAGAATCTGTAAGAAATTTCACTGATGCCTATGTTAAAAAAAATTATGGTTCTATTTATAGTTTGTTGTGCAATGCCGGTATCAGCGGAAAGCATACCGGTATGACAAAAGACGGTTACGATATTATTTTTGAAACTAATCATTTGGGTCATTTCCTTCTTACAAAATTGCTATTGCCATATATAGAAGAAAATGGCAAAATATTTGTGACAAGCAGTGATATGCACGATGCACCTAACAGAACTATGAAATGGGAAGGCACTGAGAAACTGGCACATCCTGATGCTTCTTTGAAAGATGACAGTATTCGATATTCCTATTCTAAACTTTGTAATCTGTATTTTGTCTATGAGTTGGCTCGTAAGCTAAAAGAACATGGAAGCAATATATTGGTAAATGCATTTAATCCGGGATTGATGAAAACTGGTTTTATGCCTTTGGATAACAAGTCAATAGAGTTTGTAAGGCAAAATATGCCGCAAAGATTTGGTGATTTAGAAAAGTCTTCTTCTGCTCTGGCAGAATTGGTGACTGTGAAAAATCTTGTTACGGAATCGGGTCTTTATTATGACCGAAGTACTAATACCTGTAAAACGTCAATATTGTCTTACGATATTGAAAATGCAAAAGAGTTGTGGGCAGCAAGTGAGAAATATATAGCTCAATAAACAATGACTGATTATAAAATATTAAAATATGCGTTAGAAAACCGCATAAAAAGATTATGGCTTAGCAGCAGTGAGCAAGCAAAAGAATTATATGGTAAACGAGGATTTATGAAGAAATGCAATGAAATGGAATTGTTTTTGTCTTGATAATTCAAGTTTGGAGTGACTTATAAATCAGAATTTGTGAGAATAATTATGCAACAAAGTTAGTGAGGAATTGGGCGAGGAATAGTATATGATTAGGAAAGCAACTTTTAATGATATTAAATTAATTGAAGATATATATAATGAGCATTTCAAACACGAAATTGAGTACGGAGCTTTTACTGTATTCCAAAAAGATATTTATCCGACCAGAAGAGATGCAGAAAAAGCTATAAATACAGGAGCATTATATGTGTATGAAAAAAATGAAAATATTGCAGGAAGTATAATTGTAAATAAAGTTCAGCCAACAGAATATAAAGACATTGTTTGGGGTCAAACTCTTAGAAGTGATGAAGTTATGGTTATTCATTTGCTTATGGTACGTCCAAGTATGGCAGGAAAAGGCATTGCATCTTCACTTGTTAAATATACTATGGAATTGGCAAGGAATAATTCCTGTAAGGCATTAAGACTTGATACTGGAGAGCAAAATATTCCAGCAGTATCTCTATATAAGAAGTTAGGTTTTCAAATTGTTGCAGCTGCTTCTATGAAAGTTGGCGGCATAATAGAACATAGCGGACATTTATTCCTTGAAAAAGTTATATAAACAAATTCTGGTTTATTGAAGTATTGGTCAGAGAAAAAATCTAGTTGTTGAGCTATAAATAAAAACAGGGTAAAATAGGCTATGACAAGTAATGATATTGTATATGATGTACTTAATAAGTGCAGATTGAAAGTTATAGATATGGCAATTAAATAAAAAGATTTGTATTATATTAATAAATAATAAATTTTTTAGCCAGAAAAGCAAGGGTGGAAGGAGTAAATATGAGAGTATTAATGTTAGGTAATAGCTATACATTTTATCATGATATGCCAAATATGTTGGCAGATGTGTTGAGCTGTGAAGTAATAGCTTATACTAGAGGTGGTGCAAGATTATCTGAACAGCTAAATTCAAATACACAGATGGGAGCAAAAACTCAGAGGGCACTAAGAGAGGAAAAATGGGATTATGTTGTACTTCAGGAGATGAGTAATGGTCCTATTACTGCAAAGGAAAGTTTTTTTAATAGTGTTTCTGCATTATGTGAACAAATTAAACAGAATGGTGCTGTTCCGGTTTTATATGCGACATGGGCATATGAGAAGAACAGTGAACAGATGGCAACAATGAACTGTGATTACGATCAGATGTATCAAATGTTGTATGATGTTTATCATGAAGCTGCTAATAAGAATCATGCCTTAGTGGCAGATGTAGGAAAAGTTTTTTATGAGTTAGCTGATACTACAGAATTATATATGTCTGATGGAAGTCATCCAACAAAATATGGTTCTCAGATTGCTGCTGAAACTATTGCTAAAGTTATATTGGAACATAGTAAAAGATGATTTAATAAGCTATGATTTAAAAGATTAGGGCTTTATATATACAAGCAGTTGAATTGAAATTTATGGTTAATTGCAGTTTATTTACTATGTAATATTTGCCATTGAGAAGTTATTAAGGGAGTATTATTATGCCTAAGTTTTTTGTAAGAAAAGAAAGTATAAATGACCATACAATTACCCTTGAGGGCGAAAATGCAAAACATATCGGCAGCGTTTTAAGGGCTAAGACAGGAGATATAATTACTGTGGGTGATGGTGATGGCAGAGATTATGAATGTGAAATAACTGAAATAACAAAGAAAGAAGTAATTGCAAAAATAACCGATATTTTTACAAATGACAATGAGCCTGACATAAAACTGACACTTTATCAGGCTTTACCTAAGGCTGACAAAATGGAGCTTGTTATACAGAAGTGTATTGAAATCGGTGTTGACAGAATTGTACCCGTTAAAACTGAACATGCTGTTGTTAAACTGGAAGGCAAGGAAGAAAAAAAGCTTCAGCGCTGGAATAAAATTGCCGAGGCTGCTGCTAAGCAGTGCGGTAGAGGTAAAATTCCTATTGTGGATAGAGTAATGACATTTAAAGAAGCCATTAATGAGGCAATAAGTCTTGATTCTGCTATTATTCCTTATGAGAAGGAGAAAGAAAACAGCTTAAAAACTTTTGCTAAAGGCTTTAAGGGAAAGAGTATTGGTATTTTTATAGGACCTGAGGGTGGATTTTCTAATGATGAAATAGATTTTGCCATTTCAAATGGTGTTAAATCAGTTACATTAGGTAAAAGAATATTGAGAACAGAAACAGCAGGTCTTGTGACCTCTGTTATACTTCTTTATGAATTGGAGGACTAATTGTGATTTATTTTGATAATGCCTCTACAACTAAAATATCTGATGCAGTGCTTGAAAAAATGTATGATTTTATGAAAACAGGCTTTGCAAATCCTTCATCACTTCATGGTTTAGGCTTTGAGGTGGAAAAGGAGATTACAAAGGCAAGAAAGTCCATAGCATCAGCTATTAAGGCAACACCTGATGAAATTTATTTTACAAGCGGCGGTACAGAGGCTAACAACACTGCTATTTTAGGTGTGGCAGATGCTTATAAAAAAAGAGGAAACAGGGTTATTACTATGAGAATTGAGCATCCTTCCGTTACTGACAGTTATAAGGAGCTTGAAAAAAGAGGCTTTGAAGTTGTAACTCTTGATGTTGATGAAAAGGGTTATATTAATATTGATGAGCTTGAAAAGGCTGTTGATGAAAATACTATACTTGTAAGTATTATGTATGTTAATAATGAGATTGGTACAGTACAGGATATGGAAAAAACTTATTCTGTTATAAAAGCTAAGAATAAAAATTGTGTTTTCCATACAGATTGTGTTCAGGCCTTTGGAAAGCATCCTATTAACTGTAAAAATGCTGACATTATAACAATGAGTGGTCATAAAATACAGTCTGCTAAGGGTATTGGTGCTATGTATATTAAAAAGGGTGTCAGAGTAAATAATCTTCATTTTGGCGGTGGTCAGGAGAAGGGATTCAGACCGGGAACTGAAAACAGTTATGCCATTGTTGCTATGGGTGAAGCTACAGATATTGCTGTTAAGAATATGGACAGCAATTATAAAAATGTAAGTGAAATAAGAAATACTCTTTTGAAAATTACCGAGGAGCTTGAAGGGGTTTATGTAAACGGTGATGTTGAAAATGGTTCACCTTACATACTTAATTTAAGCTTTGAAAATGTTAAGGGCGAGGTACTTTTGCACGCTCTTGAAAATGATGGTATCTATGTTGCAACAGGCTCTGCCTGTTCCTCACGAACCAAGGAAAAGAAAAAAATTGTGGACTATATTATAGATGGCAGAGGCGGTAATGCTGTTAGATTCAGCTTTTCAAGTGAAAATACAGTTGATGAGGCAGAAAGAGTTGTTGAAAGCCTTAAAAAGCAGGTGCCATTGTTAAGGAGATTTGTGCCAAGGTAGGAATTGAGCAGTAAAAATATGGTTTTGTATAACATATAAAGTCATAATAACAAATTGAAATTTGGGGAGGTATGTGGTATGTCTAATCCATGGGAAGAAATTCCATTAGATGACTATGAAAGTCATATGAAGCTTGATTCCGTCAAGCAGTTACAGGCTATGAATGAAATGATGAAGGGTCAATTTTACTCTTATCCTGTTTCCAGTGTAATGATATTTGGTATTGCAGGCGGCAATGGTCTTGAGCATATTAAAAATGATAAATTTGAAAAGGTATATGGAGTGGATATTAATTCTGCTTATTTACATGAAGTTATTCACAGATACCCCAATTTAAATGGATTGTTGGAGTGTCTTTGTATCAATTTGATTGAAGAAAATGATAAGTTACCAAAAGCAGATATGGTTATTGCAAATTTGCTGATTGAGTATATTGGTTATGAATGCTTTCAGAAAGCAATTAAACATGTGAATCCGAAATTTGTTTCTTGCATTATTCAAATTAATATTGAAGATAATTGGGTTTCTGATTCGCCTTATTTACATGTATTTGACGGACTGGAACAAGTACATCATCAGATGGAAGAACAAGCATTAGAAAAATCAATGGTTGAAATTGGATACCATAAAATAAAAACCTTGGAGTATTTACTCCCTAATGGAAAAAAGTTAGTCCAGATGGATTTTGAAAAAAATAGTTAAGACTTTTAATTTGGGGTTGAAGTTATGGAAATTAAAAAAATGACAATTAATGACTATGACGAAGTTTATAATTTATGGCTTAATACTCCCGGTATGGGGCTAAACAATATTGATGATTCAAGAGCAGGTATGGAAAGGTATCTGAAAAGAAATCCAAATACTTGTTTTGTTGCAAGAAAGAATAATAAAATTATTGGAGTTATTATAAGCGGGCATGACGGAAGAAGAGGCTATATTTATCATACAGCTGTTGCCATTACTGAACGCAGACAGGGAATAGGCAAAATTTTATTAAGTGCTGCCATTAATGCTTTGGAAAAAGAGGGAATAAACAAGGTGGCCCTTGTTGCCTTTTCTAAAAACGAAATTGGAAATCGGTTTTGGGAAAAGAATGGTTTTACTGTAAGAGATGACCTTGTATATAGAAATAAAGAGATTAGGGAAATGCTCAGAATTGACACATAAAAGGGAGAAGAATAATGAGAAATGTACTTTTAGTTAAGTATGGTGAAATTGCCATACGAGGTAAAAACCGATATTTAATTGAAAATAAATTAATCTGGACAATAATTAAAAGGCTTGAACCGTATAATGGATACAGGGTTTACAAGGAGCAGGGAAGACTTCTTGTTGTAAATGAAGATGGAGAATTTGATTATGATACTGTTATACCCATTGTTCTTAAAATTCTGGGTGTAACAGCAGTTTGCCCGGGTATTGAATTTGAGGATCAGAGTATTGAAAGTCTTAGAAAGCACGCTCTTATACATTTTAAAGAACATTTTCCTGAGGGTGGTGTTACATTTAAGGTAGTAACAAAGCGTTCAGACAAAAGGTATCCCTTAACGGGAAATGAGGTAAGTGCTGATGTGGGCGGTTATATTCTTCATAATATTGATAATCTTACTGTGGATGTTCATAATCCTCAAATTAAACTTATGGTTGAGCTTAGAAATAATGCTTATGTTTACAGCAAGGTTATAAAAGCCAAGGGTGGCTTGCCATATGGTGCAAGCGGTAAGGCTACAGTACTTATGTCAGGGGGAATTGACAGCCCTGTTGCTGCTTTTCTTATAGCAAAGAGAGGTGTTGAAATTGAAGCCTGTTATTTTGATTCACCGCCATATACCTCAGAAAGGGCAAAGCAGAAGGTACTTGATCTGGCTGAGAAGATAGCTGAGTATACAGGCAGCTTGAAGCTTTATGTTGTGCCATTTACTGAAACTCAGCTTAAAATATATGAAAGCACACCACCTGAAAAAATGACTATATTATTAAAACGAGCAATGCTTAAAGCTGCTCAGAGGGTAGCTGAAAATAACAAGTCTATGGCTCTTGTTACAGGTGACAGTATTGGTCAGGTTGCAAGTCAGACTATGGAGGCAATTATGGCTATTGATTCTGCGGCAACAATTCCTGTTCTTCGTCCTCTTTGTTCTATGGATAAGCAGGAAATTGTAGATGTAGCGGTTGACATCGGTACCTATGATATTTCAATAAGACCTTATGAGGACTGCTGTACAGTGTTTGTGGCAAAGCATCCTGAAACAAAGCCCAAAAAGTCTATTATTGAGGCTATTGAAAGAAAAATCGAAGGGATTGATGAGCTTATTGATAAGGCTGTTGAAAATGCTGAAGCAGTTGAGTTTTAAAACAGACATATAATTATTAAGTATGAAGTAAAATATAGTATTATCATAGGAGGTAAAGAAATGAAAGTTTTATTGTTTAACGGAAGTCCAAAGGCAAAGGGCTGCACATACACAATGCTTGCCGAGGTTGCAAATACTTTGGGAGAAAATGGTGTTGAATCTGAAATTATTAATATCGGAGGTCATATTGCAGGTGGCTGTAAGGGCTGCGGCTTTTGTGCAAAGAATGGCAAATGTGTGACCAATGATGTTTTAAATGAAATTATTGATAAGGTAAAGGAAGCTGACGGTTATATATTTGGTTCACCTGTTCATTACGCAAGTGCAAGCGGCGACATTACTTCATTTATGGACAGATTGTTTTACAGCTGCGGCGGAGCAATGGCATATAAGCCCGGCTGTATTGTCTGTTCATGCAGAAGAGGCGGTGCAACTGCCACTCTTGACCAGCTTAGCAAGCACCTTGCTTTTAACAATATGCCTATTGTATCATCTAATTACTGGAATATGGCTCACGGCAACACACCCGATGAAATAGTACAGGATGAAGAAGGTATGCAGACCATGAGAATATTGGGCAGAAATATGGCTTGGATTCTTAAATGTATTGAGGCAGGCAAGGCTAATGGTGTGGCTGAGCCTGAAAAGGAAACTAAAATTAAAACCAATTACATAAGATAATTAGTAACAAAACTCTGCCATATTTTATATTATAAAGTATATAATTGGGTGGGGTGTAATATTAATGAGTGAAATAAGACTTCTGTCTGATTTAACATTGGGTGAATCAGGCAGAATTTTTAAAATAGAGGAATGCAGCTTAAAACAGCGTCTGACAGAGCTTGGCTTTACTCCTGATACAAAAATTGCAGTTCTTCATAAAAATATGGGCGGCAGTGCCTATGCTTATTATGTTAAGGGTACGGTTATAGCTTTGCGTACAGAGGATAGCAGGAATATACTTGTTAAGGAGGACTATTATGTATGACAAAACTGTTGTACTTGTAGGAAATCCCAATACAGGTAAAAGTACAATATTTAACGCCCTTACGGGAAGCCATCAGCATACAGGCAACTGGTCAGGCAAAACTGTGGGAAATGCGGCAGGGACTATGGTGTACAAGGATACAAGATATGAAATTATAGATTTACCCGGTATTTATTCCACAAATCCTGTTTCTGCCGATGAAAAATGTGCTATGGACTGCATTAAATCAGGACTTGCCGATATTGTGGTTATTGTACTTGATGCTACCTGTCTTGAAAGAAATTTAATACTTGCCTTGGAGCTTTCACGTCTTTGCTGTAATGTTATTGTTTGTGTAAATTTAATGGATGAGGCTAAGAAAAAAGGCATTAAAGTAGATACACAAAAGTTAAGGGAGTTGCTTAACCTGCCTGTTATTGCGACATCGGCAAGAAGGGGTATAGGTCTTGAAGAGCTTAAAAAAGAAATTCATTCTCATAATACTACTTGTCAAAAATGCGAATGTAGTGTAGAGTATATATATGAAAGCTGTGTTGAAAACAACTGCAATATTTTTAATAACAGGGACAGAAAAATTGACAGAATAGTTACAGGTAAAATATGGGGCATACCTATTATGGCGGCACTCCTTTGCTTAATACTTTGGCTTACTATTGTAGGTACAAATTATCCTTCAGCATATTTGAGTTCTGTTTTTTGTGATGTTGAAGATTACCTTATGGATTTGTTTAAGGATTACCCCATTATAAAAGGACTGTTTGTTGAAGGTGTTTTCAGAACTTTAAGCTGGGTAGTGGCTGTTATGCTGCCGCCCATGGCTATATTTTTTCCTCTGTTTACAATTCTTGAGGATTTGGGATATTTGCCAAGAATTGCATTTAATGCTGATAAGCTTTTTAAAAAGGTAAATGCTCACAGCAAAATGGTTTTGACTATGTGTATGGGCTTTGGCTGTAATGCTGTCGGTGTTGTTTCCACAAGAATAATTGAGTCAAAAAAAGAAAGGCTTATTGCAATACTGACCAATAATTTTGTGCCGTGCAATGGGCGTTTTGCAGGACTAATTATGCTTGCTTCTGTTTTTATTGCAAGCGGTTCTTTCAGCAGCTTTAAGGTGACATTGACGGTGGCAGCGGCAATTATGAGCGGTGTGGTTGTTACTCTTTTAATGTCTTATATATTGAGTAAGACTCTGCTTAAAGGTGAAAAATCATCTTTTATACTTGAAATGCCGCCTTACAGACAGCCTCAGATTAAAAGTATTATTGAAAGGTCAATTAGAGAAAGAATACTTTATGTTTTGGGAAGGGCTGTTGTTGTGGCAGCTCCTGCAGGTGCGGTTATATGGCTTATGCAGAATATAACTGTGGGGGATATTAGCTTAATAGCTTATATTGCAGGTTTTTTAGATCCTTTTGCAAAGTTAATGGGTCTTGACGGATATATACTGACGGCTTTTATACTTGGTATGCCTGCAAACGAAATTGTTTTGCCTATTGTTATTATGTGCTATACAGGAAGCAGCGGTCTTATTGAATTTGAAAATTTATCAGAGATTGGTGTGCTTTTAAGGAATAATGGTTGGACGTATATAACTGCTATATGTACTATGCTGTTTTCAATAAATCATTTTCCTTGTACGACAACTCTGCTTACCATAAAGAAAGAAACTAAAAGCTTGAAATGGACCGTGGCAGCTTTCTTTATACCTACCGTGACAGGTATTTTGCTGTGTATGGCGGTTAATTTTATACTAAGGCTGATTTAATAAAGGAGAAAATATGAGTAAAAAATATTTAGAGAGTGAATTTACAATTACGGATATTGAATTTCCCAACAAGGGCATAGGATTCTGGGAGGATAGAAGGGTAAGTGTTAAAAATACTATACCGGGACAGAGAATTATAGCTGATATTAAGAAAAAGAGAAAGCAGTACGAAGGCAGACTTAGAAAAATAGCAGAAAAAGCAGATTATGAAATTGAACCTGAATGTACAGCCTTCGGCAAGTGCGGAGGCTGTACCTATCAGAATATAAGCTATGAAAAAGAGCTTGAAATAAAGAAGAAAATGGTTCTTGACCTTCTTAATAAGGCAGGAATTAAGGATTATGAGTTTATGGGTATAAAGGCAAGTCCCGATATTCATTGTTACAGAAATAAAATGGAGTTCAGCTTTGGCGACAATGGTGCGGAGGGTGAGCTTTGTCTTGGTATGAGAAAAAGAGAAAGCAATTATGAGGTTGTAAATGCTGACTGCTGCCGGATTGTAAATCCTGATATAAGAAAGGTTTTAAGCTGCGTTCTGGAATTTTTTAAAGAAACAGGCGAAAAGTTTTATCATAAACTCAGACACACGGGAACATTAAGACATCTTCTTGTAAGGAGAGGGCATTTTTCTAAGGAAATGCTTATAAATATTGTCACAACATCTGAGCTTGCCGTTAATATTGAGCCTTTGAAGGACAGGCTTTTGGCTCTTGAGCTTGAGGGAGAAATTAAGGGGATAAGCCACATTATAAATGATGGCGTTGCTGATGTTGTGAAGGCTGATGAAATAAGGCTTTTGTATGGGCAGGATTATTTTAATGAAAGTCTTTTGGGATTGAATTTTAAAATTTCCACATTTTCATTTTTTCAAACTAATTCGGCAGGTGCTGAGGTTCTTTATTCCACTGTAAGAGATTTTGCGGGATATGATAAGAATAATGTTATTTTTGACCTTTATTGCGGTACAGGAACTATTACTCAGCTTATGAGCCCTGTTGCCAATAAGGTGATAGGTATTGAAATTGTTGAGGAGGCTGTTGAGGCTGCAAAAGTAAATGCAGAGCTTAATGGTATTACAAACTGTGAGTTTATTGCCGGTGACGTGCTGAATATGGTGGATGAACTTAATGATAAGCCTGATCTTATTATACTTGACCCACCGAGAGAAGGCATAAATCCTAAGGCTATAATGAAGATAATTAATTTTGATGCCGATAGGCTTGTATATGTCAGTTGTAAGGCTAGCTCTTTGGCAAAGGATTTGGTTGTGTTTGAGGAGAATGGGTATAAGGTGGAGAAGGTGCAGTGTGTAGATATGTTTCCGAGGACGTATCATGTGGAGGTCGTATGTTTGATGTCAAAAGTCGAGAAGTAAGTGTACGGAAAAGGCTTGAAAACTAGGGATTTTCGGGGTGGAGCAGATTTTGGACACAGGGCAACACGACCGAAAAATGCGGTTTTAACTGTTATAGGAAACATATCTACTTGAAAAAATGGCGTAGGGTTGAGTTGACAGCTTGCGAAATGGGGAGGTTGAGTTGACAGGTTGGATATTAGCAGGTCGAGTTGACAGGAAGGTTAAAATGGGTAATAATAGACTAAAAAACATATGTAATTATTGTGATAATGGTGATTAGCCTAACGGAGTATGATATTAATAAATTAGGCTGTATCACGATATGATTTTTTAGAAGGGGTGCGTCATGGTCAATAATCCTAAAGTACATATTATACCGCCCGTACCTCCGAAGCGGGATAAACGAGTAGGTATTTACTGCCGTGTCAGTACAAATAGTTCGGAACAATTAAAGAGCCTTACGGCGCAAGTATCGCATTTGACAGGAATAACAGCGGCAACGCCACAGTGGCTGCTTGTGGATGTCTATATGGATATTGCGACAAGTAAAACGGGTTCTTCGCGCAAAGAATTTA
>DBGCRA010000109.1:0-5839 GCA_048359195.1 Candidatus Gallispira sp. | reverse complement strand
ATATATTCATTATAATGGGAGTTGTAATATTATAAGGCAAATTAGCCGCCATTTTAACATTCATTCCCTTATAACGTTCAATTAACTCATTAATATCAACCTTTAATATATCCTCATTTATAATTTCAATATTGTCATAGTCCTCTAAAAGCTCACCTAAAATAGGTACAAGAGTTTTATCTATTTCAACAGACACAACCTTGCCTGCCCTCTTAGCCATAGCCTGAGTGAGAGTACCAATACCGGGACCTACCTCAATAACCAAATCATTTTCACTTATATCCGCAGCACTTACAATTTTGTCCAAAACTCTCTCATCTACGAGAAAGTTCTGTCCAAAATTTTTTTTAAAATTAAATTCGTATTTTTTTATTATTTGTTTTGTCTTATAAGCTAAACTTGCTTCCATATTATTTAATCAAACCCTCAATAGTCGTTTTTGCAGCTTCAAGACCTTCACTAATCTTAGATGGGTCCTTACCGCCTGCCTGGGCCATATTTGGACGTCCGCCGCCGCCGCCGCCGCAAACAGTTGCAGCAGCCTTAACAATCTGACCTGCATTGGCACCTGCCTTAACAGCTCCGTCGCTGCACATAACAACAAAGCTGCACTTAGCACCTTCACCACTTGCAAGAACAATAACACCGTCAAATTTATCCTTAATCTGGTCGCCCATTGTTCTTAAAGCATTCATATCAAGACCCTTAACCTGAGCTGCTACAACATCTACGCCCTTTATACTTACCTTGCTGTTAATAATATCATCAACAAGACCGCCGCTCATCTTAGCCTTAAGGCTTTCAACCTCTTTAGCTAACTTTTTATTTTCGTCAACTAAGTGGTTGATTTTCTTAACCAAATCATTAGGAGCAGTCTTTAATATTTCAGAAGTTGACTTCAATGTAAATTCAACCTCTTCAAAGAAAGCTAAAGCACCTGCACCCGTTAATGCTTCAATTCTTCTTACACCTGCCGCAACACCGTTTTCTGACACAAGCTTAAATAAACCGCAGTATGCTGAATTTGTTAAGTGAGTACCACCACAAAATTCAATGGAATATCCGCCAATATTAACTACCCTTACAATCTCTCCGTATTTTTCACCGAATAAAGCAGTTGCACCTGTCTTTTTAGCCTCTTCAATAGACATTTCCTTAACCTCAACAGGAAGTGCAGCTAAAATCTTTTCATTAACCTTTCTTTCGATTAAACTTAAGTTTTCCTTGTCAATAGCCTCAAAATGAGTAAAGTCAAATCTTAATCTGTCCTTATTTACAAAAGAACCTGCCTGCTCAATATGATTACCAAGTACTTCTTTTAATACAGCCTGTAAAATATGTGTAGCTGTATGATTTCTGGCAGTTGACAATCTCTGCTCACTGTTTACCGCTAAAGTAACAGTGTCGCCAACCTTGACACTGCCCTCAATTACCTTGCCTGTATGAACAAATTTGTTACCGCCAAATTTAGTGCAGTCCTCAATTTCAATCTTTAAACCATCAGCAGTAATTATACCACTGTCGCCTGCCTGACCACCCATTTCAGCATAGAAAGGAGTTTTGTCAACAATAACAGCAACACTGTCACCGACTTTAGCCTCATCAACAACATTATCATCAACTACTAAAGCTAAAACCTTACCCTCATCGGTTAAGTTTTCATATCCTACAAACTCAGTTGACATAGCAGGGTCTAACTGATGGAATACTGTTTCCTCAGCACCCATATAAGTATCAGTAGCTCTTGCATTTCTTGCTCTGGTTCTCTGCTTTTCCATTTCAGCCTTAAAAGCATCTTCATCAAGTGTAAAGCCTTCATCGGCTAAAATTTCTTCCATTAAGTCAACAGGAAATCCATAAGTGTCATACATCTTAAATGAGTCCTTGCCGCCAAGTACAGTCTTTCCGTCAGCCTTTAATTCCTCAAGCTTACTCGAAAGCATAGCCATACCTGTGTCAAGAGTAGCATAAAATCTTTCTTCCTCTGTTGTAAGTACCTTTAAAATCATATCCTGCTTTTCAACCAATTCAGGATAAGCCTCGCCTGAATTTGCAATAACAACATTACATAATTCAGCTATAAACTTTCTGTCAATACCAAGTAATTTTCCGTGTCTTGCAGCTCTTCTTAAAAGACGTCTTAAAACATAGCCTCTGCCCTCATTGGAAGGAAGAACACCATCAGCAGTCATAAATGTTACGGAACGCACATGATCAGTAATAACTCTTATAGAAACATCATCCTTATGATTTTTGCCATATTCCTTACCGCAAATATTACATACAGCATCTCTTATAGCTTTAACGGTATCAACATCAAATATGGAATTAACGCCCTGCATAACAGTTGCAATTCTTTCAAGACCCATACCTGTATCAATATTAGGATGAGAAAGATTGGAATAAGTACCGTCTTCCTCCTTATTAAACTGTGTAAATACAAGATTCCATATTTCCATATATCTGTCACAGTCACAGCCTACAGTACAATCGGGCTTGCCGCAGCCATATTCTTCGCCCTTGTCATAGTAAATTTCAGAACATGGACCGCATGGACCAACACCATGCTCCCAGAAGTTGTCCTCTTTACCCATTCTGAAAATTCTTTCCGGAGCAAGACCAATTTCCTTGTTCCAAATATCATAGGCTTCATCATCATCCTGATATACGGAAACATATAATCTGTCCTCAGGCAATTCAACTACCTTAGTAAAAAATTCCCAAGCCCAAGGAATAGCCTCGTGCTTAAAATAGTCTCCAAAAGAGAAGTTACCAAGCATTTCAAAAAATGTACCATGTCTTGCAGTCTTACCTACATTTTCAATATCCCCTGTTCTGATACACTTCTGACATGTTGTTACCCTCTTACGTGGTGGAATCTGCTGACCGGTAAAGAAAGGCTTTAAAGGAGCCATACCTGAATTAATAAGTAATAAACTTTTGTCATTCTTTGGCACAAGTGAAGCACTTGCCATTCTTAAATGTCCCTTGCTTTCAAAAAAAGAAAGGTATTTTTCTCTGATTTCATTAACACCCATGAATCTCATTTTTCTTTTCCTCCTAAAAAAGCCCCTATAGCATAAGCTACAGGGGCGAAAATTATTTCACGGTACCACCCTGATTTACACAGGTTAAACCTATGTATCTCATTAAATCCTTAACGCAGATTAAACGATATGCTATTAACATACACGGGAGCAAGGCTCTAAGAGTAGCTTCAATATAATCCTTGCAAATACTTTCACCAACCGTATTCTCTCTTTAACTTCAGCTTATATTTACTTATCTCTCCGTTTTCACACTATCAGTAATTATATAAAAATTAAGCAAATTTGTCAATAATTTTTACATAATTCTGTTGAAAATAAAGCTAAATATTAAATAAACAACAAGCAAAACACAAATTGAGTACAACAATGTATATGAAACAGCAACATTATAAGGCAAATATAAAATACTCGCTATAAAACCAATCCATATACAAATAATTACTGTGGTACTTAAAGCACGCCTTTGGATACTAATATTCCTTTCATCCTTAAGCCTTATCTCATATCCTTTTAAGATAGATTCATTATTTAATATTCTCATATTTTTTATTATTCTTACAATTCCTACTACAATAAAAACACTTCCAAAACCTTCCAATACAGCATTTGCCTCCTGCGTAAGATTTTTAAAATATTCAATATCAAATGCTTTTAATACACATATTGCAATTCCCACCAATATTAAAATAATACATATAATATTTTTAAATATAAGCTGTTCTCTAAGTTCTCCTCTGCCTACTAATAATTTTATAACACTACTCTTCTTCATACATAAAAACCTCCTCAATACTTTTTCCAAAAAACCTTGCTATTTTAAAAGCCAGTTCCAATGATGCTACATATTTTTCCTTTTCAAGAGAAATAACAGTCTGCCTAGTTACACCTAACATATTTGCTAATGCTTCCTGGGAAAGACCTCTTTCCTTTCTTAATTCCTGTATTTTTGTTTTCATAATTCACCTCCGTTTATGTAAAGTATACTTTACATAATTAATATAGCATACTCACGCAAAAATGTCAAGTTTACTTTACAATTTTCGATTGAGTAGGTGGCTGCCCATTAATTGAGCGTTACTGCCCATTCAGAGCAAACAAAAAACTATCCTCCAAAAAAACTTTGAAGGATAGTTTTTATATATTTTCAGCAATCCTTATATCATTATCCATACAGATAATATCATTTACAGGCTTTTCACCGCTTACAAGATAAATAAACCCGTTTTTAATTGCCTGATACCCCTGCATAAAAGGCTGCTGACAAATTACAGCTTTTATAATACCTTTTTCCATAAGATCACTTACAATAGGGGTATTGTCAAAGCATACTATTGATATTTTTCTGTAATCATAGTATTTATTTACGGCACAGCAAGCACCGTAAACACCGCCTGCAACTATATAAAGCATATCTATATCAGGATGATCCTCAAGCATTTTACTTGTATTGTCATAGCTTAAAATTTCATCATCCTCATTTTCAATAATATCCACAATTTCAATATTACTGTACTTTTTTAAAATAACCTCCTTAAAGCCTTCTATACGCTGATTATGACCTGATATTTTATTTGAACCTGTAACTATGCCCACCTTTCCCCTTCCATTGCTTATAAGCCCCAGCATTCCCCCTGCCGTTCTGCCGCTTTTGTAATAGTCATTGCCTATATGGCACATTCGCCTACTTCCCTTTACATCAGTATTAACGGTAATTACCTGAATACCATTGTCTGCAATCTCATTAATCTTACTTATAATATCAGGGTGAGCAATAGGATTTATAATAAGCAAATCACATTCATTCTTTATGTTGTCAATCATTTTTATCTGATCTGTAACATTATACCCCTTCATTGTTCTCACAACAACATCAACACCATATTCTCTTATTTCAGTGCTTGCAGCCCTTATTCCCTCAATAACCTCATCAAAGAAAGGATTCCCCTTACTAATCAATATTACTCCAATAACAAGATTTTGTCTTAAAATTATTTTATCATCATTTTTTTTGTTGTATCCCAGTTTTTCAACAGCCATTTTAACCTTTGCTTCGGTTTCTGCTTTAACATTTCCACTGTTATTAAGAACTCTTTTAACCGTAGTTTCTGAAACTCCGCAAATAGCTGCAATTTGTTTTAAAGTAGCCAAATTATACACCCCTTATAGCTTTATAACATCATTATAGCAGAAATAAACACTTAAATAAAGATTATTTAAACCCTTTCGTAAAATAAAAAAATTTTACTTTATTGTAATTTTATGGTAGTATGTTATATATAAATATTTTAAGGAGGAATTATTTTGGAATTTATCAAAAAAAATATCAAAGGAATTTTACTTTGCCTTATAATTTCAATACCCTGTTGGTTTTTAGGCAAAAAATTTGAAGTTATAGGCGGACCTGTATTCGCTATCCTTGCGGGAATGATAATAACTCTTTTTATTAAAGAAAAGGGAGAACTTCAGACAGGTATAACATTTACTTCCAAAAAAATATTACAGTATGCCGTTATTCTTTTGGGCTTTGGACTTAACCTCAGCACAATAGCAAAGGTAGGCTCACAATCACTGCCTATTATTTTATCTACTATTACAACATCTCTTGCAATAGCATTTGTTCTCTGCAAGATTATGCATATACCTTCAAAAATTTCCACATTAGTTGGCGTAGGCTCATCAATTTGCGGCGGCTCTGCCATTGCCGCAACAGCTCCCGTTATAGGTGCGGAGGATGAAGAAGTCGCCCAAGCAATTTCAGTTATATTCCTTTTTAATGTAATTGCAGCACT
>DBGCRA010000108.1:0-6388 GCA_048359195.1 Candidatus Gallispira sp. | reverse complement strand
TATAAACTGCTGCTCTCCGGCACTTGTTATTGTTACTAAATGTCCTCCCACGCTTTCGCAATAATTTTGAGCATCACTCCAGTAAGCGCTTGAGCCTATTACCTTGTATGAGTGTCCGTTATAAATCTGTGCATCATCAGGTATGCTCATTCCCGAACTGCCGTAAGTATTAATGCATATACAGCTTGAAATAAGTACAAATATCAGTATGCAGCTTAAAATCCTTTTCATATTATCCCTTCTTTCGTTAATGTTATATTATAATTTTCATATCTAAAGTATAGCAAAATAAAGGTCTGCCTGCAATAAAATTTTAATTATTTTTTTATAAAAATTTAATAATTTAATAACTGCAATGATATAAACAGATATTAAATCAAGATGATAATATTATGACATGCAACATTAGAAATGACATTAAAGGTATAGTTGTAAATATGTGGAAAAAATATTTTATATGTGGTATACTAATTACATAATCTTTTGAAAAGAGGTAATGTTATGAAAACTATTGTTTTTGCCACTAAAAATATGGGTAAAATGAAGGAAATAAAGGCAAAACTTCCTGACTATGATGTTAAAAGTATGGAAGAAATCGGAATTGATATTGATGTTGAGGAAAATGGCAAAACATTTGAGGAAAATGCCGTAATAAAGGCTGAGGAAATTATGAGGATTTGCAACAAAATAGTTGTAGCAGATGATTCGGGTCTTGAAATTGACTATCTTGACAAAGCTCCGGGAGTTTTGTCCGCCAGATATTTGGGACATGATACATCATACGATTATAAAAATGCAAAAATTTTGGAACAGCTTAAAGATGTACCGGAGGATAAGAGAACTGCGCGTTTTGTCTGTGCAATGGCTGTTGCCTGCCCTAACAGAGAAACAAAAGTTGTAAGAGGTACTATTGAGGGCATTATAGGCTATGAAATAGTGGGAGAAAACGGATTTGGATATGACCCTATTTTTTTTGTACCTGAGCTTGGGAAGACTACGGCAGAACTTTCTATGGAGGAAAAAAATAAAATAAGTCATAGAGGAAAGGCTCTTGATAAAATCAGAGAAATTTTAGAGGCTATGAAATGAGAATTTTGGTTATTAGTGATACACATGGAAATTTAAGTAAGGTTTATAAGGTTATAGATTCAATTTCAAATATGATTGATGGTATTGTTCATTGCGGAGATGTAGTTGATGATGCCGATGCCTTAAGAGCAAGATACCCTGACTTGAAAATTTACAATGTTAGGGGCAATTGTGATTATGGTTCAGCTGTTCCCAATGAAGATGTTTTTGTTTTGGGCGGAAAAAAGTTTTTTGTTACTCACGGAGATTTGTATGGAGTGAACTGGGGCATAGACAGATTATGCTATAAGGGTGCTGAAATTGATGCTGATGTATGTCTTTACGGTCATACTCACATACCTGTTGTGGATAATTATAACGGTATGGTAATTATGAACCCCGGCAGTCTTACATCACCAAGAGGAGGCAGTACATTCAGTTATGGTATTATAAAAATAGAAAATGGCATTGTTATGCCGAGTATAGTGGAATATAAAGAGGTATAAAATGGATATTATAAAAACACTTGCAGAAGAATTTAAAATTAAAACAGGACAGGTTGAAAATACTGTAAAGCTTATTGATGAGGGCAACACAATTCCTTTTATTGCAAGATACAGAAAGGAAATGACAGGTTCTCTTGATGATGTTATTTTAAGAGAGCTTTTTGACAGACTTACTTATTTAAGGAATCTTGATGAAAGAAGAGAACAGGTTAGAAATTTAATTGCTGAACAGGAAAAATTGAATGACGAAATTAATATTGCTCTTGATAAGGCAGAAACAATAACTGAAATTGATGATATTTACAGACCGTTCAGACCCAAGAGAAGAACAAGGGCAACTATTGCAAAGGAAAAGGGACTTGAACCGTTTGCGTCATTTATTCTATTACAGCTTACAAAGGAACCTGTTGAAAAAGAGGCAGAAAAGTATATAAACGAAGAAAAAGAAGTTGTAAGTGCAGAAGATGCAATTAACGGAGCTAAGGATATAATAGCTGAAATGATTTCAGATGATGCTGACTACAGAGCGCTTATAAGAAAGCTTACTTATAATGAAGGACTTATTTCAACTAAAGCTATTGATGAAGAAGCTGAATCTGTATATGAAATGTATTATGACTACAGCGAGCCTGTTAAGAAAATTGTGGGACACAGAGTGCTTGCAATTAACAGAGGAGAAAAGGAAAAGGTGCTAAATGTTAAGCTTGAAGCACCTGTAGAAAACATATTAAAACAGCTTGAGAATAAAATTATAAGGGAAAATAAATTTACAAGCGGTATCTTAAAGGAAGCTGTTGAGGACAGCTATAAGCGTCTTATTGCTCCTGCTGTTGAAAGAGAAATAAGAAATGATTTAACTGAAAAGGCAGAGGAAAGTGCTATAAAGGTATTTGGTGAAAATTTAAAGCAGCTTCTTTTACAGCCTCCAATTAAGGATAAGGTTGTTCTTGCTCTTGACCCGGGATTTAGAACAGGCTGTAAGGTTGCTGTTGTTGACGGAATAGGCAAGGTACTTGATACAGGAGTTATTTATCCTGTGCCGCCGCATAATAAGGTAGAACAGGCTGAAAAAATTATTACCGGTATGATTATGAAGCATAATGTAGATATAATTGCTATTGGCAACGGTACAGCTTCAAGAGAAACTGAAATATTTGTTGTTAATCTTATTAAAAACCTTGACAAAGAGGTGCTTTATATTATAGTAAATGAGGCCGGAGCCTCTGTATATTCAGCATCAAAGCTTGGTTCAGAGGAGTTTCCTGATTTTGACGTAGCGTTAAGAAGTGCCGTAAGCCTTGGCAGACGTTTACAGGACCCTCTGGCTGAGCTTGTTAAAATTGAGCCTAAGAGTATAGGAGTAGGACAGTATCAGCACGATATGAATCAAAAAAGACTTGGTGAGGCTTTGGAAGGTGTAGTTGAAAGCTGTGTTAATAATGTAGGTGTTGACCTGAATACGGCGTCAGCGTCACTTCTTTCATATGTTTCGGGTATAAGCGGAGCAGTAGCAAAGAATATACTTTCCTATAGGGAGGAAAACGGCAGATTTAAGTCGAGAAAAGAGCTTTTAAAGGTATCAAAACTTGGACCAAAGGCTTATGAACAGTGTGCAGGCTTTTTGAGAATTGCTGACGGTAAAACTCCTCTTGATAGCACCGGTGTTCACCCCGAAAGCTATGAAGTGGCTGAAAGCCTTATTGAAAAGTGTGGGTTCAGCATTGACGATGTTAAAAAAGGCGGTATAAAGGGTATTGGAAAAGTGGTTGGAAGTATTGAAAAAATGGCTAAAGAGCTGAAGGTCGGTGTTCCTACATTGCAGGATATTATTAAAGAGCTTGAAAAACCCGGTCGTGACCCAAGAGATGAAATGCCTAAGCCTATTTTAAAATCGGATGTTCTTTCAATGGAGGATTTAAAGGAGGGTATGGTACTTAAGGGTACTGTTAGAAATGTAATTGACTTTGGTGTGTTTGTGGATATTGGTGTTCATCAGGATGGACTTGTTCATATTTCACAGATTTGTGACAGATATATTAAACATCCTTTGGAGGCTGTGAGTGTAGGGGATATTGTGGATGTAAAGGTTTTAAGTGTAGATGTTAAAAAGCATAGGATTTCACTGAGTATGAAGATAAATTAATAATTAATTTAAAAAGTGGGTATTAAACCCACTTTTTACTCTGCTTTAGCAAAAAAGCAAATTTACATATATTCAAAGGATAAACATTCTGTTTCACAGCAATCCTTTGCACAGTTACAGTCCTTGCCTACAACAATGTCAGAAAGAGTACAATACTCAGCTGACTTGTCATGATACTTACATGAATCCACTCTACATTTAATTGAATTATTTACAGCCATTAATATCACCTCCAATAATATTTTGTCCCTGATTTATAAAAATATACAGGAGTGGTTTTATGTTTAAAATTTTTGATTGTCACTGTGACACAATAACAAAAGCTATGTGGTCACAGCAAAATATTTATAGAAATAACCTTCATATAGATATTGAAAAATTGCAGAATTTTGAAAAGGCAGTTCAGATTTTTGCAATTTGGCTGGATAAACCTTATCTTAATTCAGCCTATGAAAATACAATAAAGGCTATTGACTTTTATTTCAGCCAGTTAAAGGAATATAATGAATTTATTTCAAACAATATAAATGAAAATAAAATTGGAGCCATATTGTCAATAGAAGGAGGAGAAGCTATAGAGGGCAGTATTGAAAAGCTTAGAAATTTTTATGATAAGAGTGTCAGGCTTATGACCCTTACATGGAATTATAAAAATGAAATTGGCAATGGTGCTCTGTCGGGATATGATGAGGGCTTAACCGTTTTTGGCAAAAGGGTTGTGAGAGAAATGAACAGCCTTAATATGATTGCAGATGTTTCACATCTTAATGTAAAAGGTTTTTGGGATGTTTATAACACAAGTGAAAAGCCTTTTATTGCAACCCATTCCAACAGTTATACTCTATGTCCTCATCCAAGGAATTTAAATGATGATCAGTTAAAGGCTGTTGCTGAAAGTAAATCAATGGTTGGTATAAATTTATATCCTGACTTTATAGACGGCGGTAAGGGAAGCCTTGATAATATTATAAGGCACTTTGATTATGTTATGAATATGATTGGTGATAAAAATATTGGAATTGGCTGTGACTTTGATGGTATAAGTGTTTGCCCTGAAAATATAGATGATGTAACAAAGCTTTATATTCTTTATGACAGAATTGCGGAAATATGGGGAAGTAAACTTGCTGACAATATTTTCCATAATAATATGTTTAATTTTTTTGCTGACAAAATTTGATATTGAAAAATTTTGTCTTATGGTGTAAAATTAAAGTATAACTGTGGAGAGGGGTTTTGTTTATGAAAATATCTAAAATTGCAACAAAGGTCAGACCGTCACAGACTTTATCTATTTCGGCAAGAGCTAATATGAAAAAAGCTATGGATGTAGATGTTATTAATTTTAGTGCGGGTGAGCCTGATTTTGATACGCCTAATAATGTAAAGGAAGCTGCAATTTCAGCAATTAATGAGAATTTCACTAAATATACACCTTATGAGGGTATTCTTGAACTTAGAGAGGCTGTATCTGACGCTCTTGCAAAGAGAGGCTTGGAGTACAGTCCCGAACAGATAGTTGTCAGCAATGGCAGCAAGCATGCATTAAAGAATGCTTTTTCTGCTATTATTGATCCGAGCGATGAGGTTATTGTACCTGCACCTTATTGGAACAGCTATATTGATATTATTAATATGGTTTACGGTGTTCCTGTTATAGTGGAAACCAAAAAGGAAAATGTATTTAAAATAACTGTTGATGAGCTTAATGAGGTCTATACAGAAAAAACTAAGGCAATAATAATAAACAGTCCTAACAATCCTACAGGAGTTATGTATACAAAGGAAGAGCTTGAAAAAATAGCTGAATTTGCTGTTGAAAAGGATATTTTTGTTATTTCCGATGAGGTTTACAGCTGTCTTGTCTACAGTAAAAAAACTCCTCATATAAGTATAGCAAGCCTTGGTAAGGAAATTTATGACAGAACTATTGTTATTACAGGACTGTCTAAAAAATATGCTATGACAGGTTGGAGAGTAGGATTTTCTGCATCTAACATTGAAGTAGCTAATGCTATTGCAAATATTCAGTCAAATTCTACTTCAAACATTAATTCTATTGCTCAGGTGGCAGCTATTGAGGCACTTGACCATGGTGATGAAGTAGCTGCTGAAATGCTTAAAGAATTTCAGCACAGGAGAGATTACATAGCTCAGAGAATATCTGATACTCCTTTAATAAGCTGTATGATTCCAAAGGGTGCTTTTTATCTTTTTGTTGATATATCTAAACTTTTGGGTACAGAAATTGATGGGGTTGAATTAAAGAGCAGTGTGGATGTAGCTAATGTTTTAATGGATAAATATGATGTTGCTGTTGTGCCTTCCGATGCCTTTGGCTATAAGAACTATATAAGAATTTCTTATGCAACCAGTATGAGAGATATTGTTGAGGGTACAAGGCGAATTGAAAAATTTGTTAAGGATAATTTTTAAAGGACGGTTAATTCCGTCCTTTTTTTGTGGATTGGTTAAACATTAATTTAGCCTTTAAAAAATGCAATTCTTTGCAAAGTATTGTCATCATTCGGATTTAAGTGAGAAAGTTTTTTGTTTACAAGCATAATTCCCTTTTGTACACTTGCCCAGCCGTATTCTTCCCTTAGATTATCAATCATATTATCAAGCATTTTGTTCATTTTTATTGCTTTATAAGAACCAAGAAGAGATT
>DBGCRA010000107.1:0-5952 GCA_048359195.1 Candidatus Gallispira sp. | reverse complement strand
TCACTTATTTTAATCTTTTTCATAACTCTAGAGTAAGTCGCTTTGGATGTTATATTTGAGTTTTCAATAGTTATATTTTTGATAACTTTTGATGCGTCATAATTTTTATCATAAACTTTCCAGTTGGGTCTGTAATTTTTCTTATTGAGAATATATTCGTTTGAGCCGCTTCCATATGTCAAACTGCTGTCTTTATTAAATATTTCTTCTGTTGTATTGTTCAGTTGTTCACTATAAAGTTTGTAAATAAAGTCATTAAATATTATAGCCTTATTATTGCTAATAAATTCACAAATAAACTTATTAGGATCTGGAAGCTTTGAATCTACAACATATGATGAATTATACGATTTAATGTTTTCAATTATTTCATTAAAAATTTTTTGTATTGAGTCTGAATAATTAATCATAAATATACCTCCATTGCAAATTTGTCTCAAAAATCAGTTAAAAAATTGATATAAAATCAATGCATTGTTATTACTAATTCTTTATGTGATAATGAATTATATCATATGATATATATTTATTGCAATAAGAAAAGATAACAATGACATATTATTATATTGAATATAGTAATATGAATTTTATAAGGAGGAATTTATTAATGAACAGAAACATTAGAAAAGTTGAGGATCTACCATTAGTTATGTCTGTTAAAGATGTTACACGATCTTTAGGTATTAGTACAAGTAATGCCTATGCACTCTTTAACAGGGCAGATTTTCCTACAATAAGGATTAATAGACGAAAATTAGTGTCTAGGGATAATTTCTTTAAATGGCTTGAGCTGCAGACTAATGCTTCCTTTGACAAGGAGGCTATTTAATGCCACGAAAAAGAGGCAATGGCGAGGGTTCAATTCGTAAGAGAGGTAAAAATTTGTATGAGGTCAGGGTCAGTGCAGGTACTGACCCTGCTACCGGAAAGTATCGAAAAATTTCAAGATACTATCATACAAAGACAGAGGCTCTCCTAGCTATTCATCGTATTAGTGAAGAAGTCAGAGCCGGTAAAGGCTGTACGTGTGGAAACTATACACTTGTGGAATGGCTCGATTACTGTCTTGATACATACTTTAAGAACAGTATAAAGCAGTCAACATATATTTCATATAAAGGGTATATTAAAAACCATTTTAAGCCATCATTTACCAACATTAGGCTAAATAAAGTTACGCCTGCTATGCTGCAGGAATTTTATAACTATAAGTTTGAGATAGGACTTTCACCTAAAACTCTTAGGAATATGAATAACTTTTTACATAAGGCTTTATCCCAGGCATATAAGGAGGGTATACTTAATAGAAATATATCTGAGTGCATAGAACTACCAAAATCACAAAAGCCGGATATTACAGTCCTTACCCTTGAACAGCAGAGAACCCTTGTTGTAAAAAGTTACAATCACAGGTATGGTGTATTTGTAAGACTTGTACTTGCAACAGGTATAAGACTTGGAGAGTTACTTGGACTGGATTGGGAAAATGTTGACTTTAATTCAAATAGAATCTACATAAAGCAAACCTTAAACAGATTAATTAAGTATGATGTTAAGGAAGGAGAAAAAGCTACAGAGATTGTTTTTGAAACTCCAAAAAGTGAGAACTCTGTTCGTTCTATTCCTCTTATACCTGCTGCCGCTGCGGATTTAAAGTCTTGGAAAAAGGTTCAGGAAAAGGATAAAGAGCTTGCAGGGAGTGGCTATATTGAAAATGGTTTAGTTGTTACAAATGAAATTGGCAATTATATTGAACCGCGTACCTTTAAGGATTATTATGACAAAATTTTAAAGGATGCAGGACTTGATAATATAGGCATTACATTTCATGCTTTAAGACACACCTTTGCAACAAGGAGTCTTGAAAGAAAAATGGATGTTAAAACATTAAGTACTATATTAGGACATTATTCAACAAGCTTCACTTTAGATACATATTCTCATGTATTGGATGAACATAAAAAAGAGGAAATGGACAAGCTAAGTGATCTATATTTTGGTTTTGAAAAATATCCTGAAAGCTTTGCTGTTGTTGTTAGCAAATCAGATGATTTGTTTACTGCAAAATCAGCAGACTTTAATGAAATTAAGGCTTCTAATAATGATTTGAACCTTTGCCTAAAAACAATTAAAAAAATAATATATGAGTATATTTGTAATAACAATGTGCATACAGTGGGTTCACCTGCTGAAGTTACAACAAATGAAAATGAATTTGTTGTTGTAGTAAATATTTAGGGGCTGCTGTATGCAGCTCCTTACAATATATGGAAGGAGAATAAATATGTTACCCAAAACAAATTGTTATAATGCTAATATAAATCCTGTGAATATATTAGAAAATGAAAATATGTGGCTTAATAATCAACTTTGTAAAGCTAATAATACTATTTATTTTTTACAGAATAAAGTTAATAGTCTTATGAAGACTGATATTCTAAGGAATGAAGCTCTTTATTCAGATGGAAAAGTAATTATGTATTCTGTTTATAGAAATGACAACCCATACGGATCAACAACTACTTATGCACAATGGAATATTCAGGAGGTAATCATTATTGTGTATGACCCTAAATATAATAAAGATAATGATATATCTTTAAATATTAATGGAGTTAATGTTGTTATAGACAAGAAAAGCTTTGATAAAAATAAGATATTGAAAATTCTAAATTTATATGGCTTTTCTGTGATAATGAAGGACAAGGCTGACAGATTGGGATTGTTGTTTATGAACTATATAGCGGCATTACTTAAAGATGCCAAAGTAATATTTATTCCATACTGTAGCGGATGGCATTTATCAGGTAATAAATGGGTGTATTTATTGAATTATGTGAAATTTAACAATCTAAATGCCCCAATATTTAATAATAGGCTCATAACTACAGGTACAAAGGAACCTATAAAAAGCTGTGAAATGATTTTAAAGACTTTTAGTGTTTTAAAAAAGCCTGTGCATAGGATTTTAATACTTGGAATATTGCTTTACTCTCTTATTTTTTCCCTATTAAAAGATAAAAACGCTGAATTTAAACACCTTATAATACTAAGCGGTGACAATAATATATTAAAAATAATTGTTGATTTCTTTTTTAATATATTTAATCACAAAGGTTATGTATCCTTAAATCAGAAAAATGCTGATATTAAAAATGAAATTATATCTACTAAGGATTGTCCTTTGATATTTGAAACAAGAGGGTGCGACTTTAGAAAGCATAATCCTAATACAAATTTTGAGCTTATAAGAGATATTGTGTGCTATGGTGCTTATATAGAAAAGGATAATAAGCAGTTTAATGTTAATGCCCCTGTGTTTCTTATAAATAATGAGCTTGGATATTTAATTGAACCTGAATTATTTTTTGAAATTGAAGTGAATAAGGAGGATATTAATATGGCTTTAATAAATGATATTTCAAAGAATAAGGAAAGACTTGGTGATGTAATCTCTGAGTTCTTGAAATATGTTCCTGAAGTTGATTTGAACTATGCTATAAATTCATTGGATATTACAGGTGTTAATGATAGGTATAAAAATGATTATAGGGCTGTTGGTACGGCACTTACAATATTTTCTAACTTTATATATAATAAATATGGTCTTGAACTTAAGTCATTGATTAATGATAAATTTGAGTGGAATTCATATTTAAAGCAATTCTTCAATAGGGATATAGATGATTGCAAGAGCATTACAGCGTTGTTTATTGACACTCTATCAGAGGTTATAGATGAGGGAATATTGAAAGTAAAGTCTGACACTTATTTAGACGAAAATGATAATATAGATGATTATATTTTTGCAGTAAATAACGAAATTCTTATAAGGCATAACAGTTTTTTAAATATAATTGTACCTAAAATGGGAATAGGCATTAAGGCAAGAAAGCTCCTTAAATATCTTGAAATGGAAAACTTTCTTGTTTTGAACCGAAATGGTTATGAGTGCAAAAGAATCATAAAATTTTCTGATGGTACAAAAAGACAGGTGGCTTTTGTGGTGGTTAAATCAGATTGTTGTCCTTGCGTGGATAAAGCTAAAAGTGAGGTGATATTTAATGAATGCAACGCTTCAAAACAGAATCCTTGGGATTTCTAATCGTGGAAATACCATAATGAGCAGTGAAAATGGCAATAAACATATTGCAATTACAGGTGCCAGTGGTATGGGTAAGTCATATTTGAATGATGTGCTTATTCTTCAGGATATTAAAAAGGGTGTGCCTGTAGTTGTACTTGATATTGGAAACTCTTTTTCAGCAAATCAGTTACCTGAGATATTTAAGAATTACATCAATGACTACAAGGTTATATATGATGCTCAAAAGGACATAGGCATTAATCCTTTTACATTGAAGAAATACTTTATTAATGATGAACCCTATATTGAAACACCTGTTGATGCTGCAAGAAGAATTGCTGCAATATTAAGCACCTCCATTAGTTTTGGCGATAGGCAATATACAGAGCTTTTAAAGGCTCTTATTAGCCTGATGGAGGAATATGATAATGGCGAAACAGATGTTGTTACACTGAGAACTATATATAATAGACTTGTAGACACAGGAGGATATGCGAAAGGTACTGCATCAAGGCTTTATGCTATTATGAATGAGGTGAAATTCTCTGAAAATGACGAGGATATTTGGTATAGGATTTTAGATCAGAATAATCCAAAGGTTACAGTGTTCCAGCTTTCAAGACTTGACCCACAGTCACAGAAAATGGCTGTAAACTGTCTGCTGGATGACTTATACAAGTACATAAGCATTAACGGTACAGTTGATAAGCCCTTTGTTATAACTATTGATGAGTTTCAGAAGATTAGTACAAAAAGTGATGGACAGATGCCTATTGATAGGCTTATTGTTGAAGGACGTAAATTTGGTGCAAGCCTTATTATGTCAACTCAGCTAATTGACTTAAATAAGAATAACAAGCTGTTTAAACAAATTGACCAAATGTCAACTCGTATATATTTTAAGCCGTCAATTTCAGAAATTCCTGCTGTTGCAAAACGACTTTCTTATAATAGTAAGCTTAACTGGAATGCTATTATAAATTCTATGTATGCTGGATGCTGTATAGTAGAAAATGGAGATATTGAAAATGAGCTTGACAAACTTGTGAAAGTAATTTCACTTGAAAAATTAATAGAAAAGCTTTAAAAAATTGGTGACAGGTTTAAATAGCCTGTCACTTTTTATAATAGGAATAATACGCTAAAGGAATCCTATCTGATAATAAGGGAAGAACTCTTTCAGAAATAGCTCCGGGAACAGTTGTCTATAAATTAGTGGTGGAATTGGCAAAGTACCTGCCAGAGGGAAAAAGGGAACTTTTAATAAATTGGAAGATAAATTTTAATAAATATCCGACTTTTAAAAAAAATTTTTTCAATTTATAGCTGTTTTGGCGTTCAAATGAGATATTTTGAGATAAAAATTTGAAAAAGTCGGATATTTTTATATTTAAGTAGCATATAAATTCTAAAATAAGAAAGCAGGTAAGGCGCTTTAATTTTCGTTTCAAAAAAGCCAAAGCATAATTATAAAATTATTCAATTAAACATAAAAACAGTCTTCCAAAGGAATATTAGGTGCAATTTGAGCAACTGCATCTCTTATGGCTCTACAGTATATCTTCACCTTAGTTGAATTAAAAATGTATTCTTTGCCATTTAAATAGCTTACAGGATTTATTATAAAATGAATATGTGGGTCTAGTCCATTTACATGAATACCAAAAATAACTTGATGCTCTTTGCCTATGGTATCTGCAACTACATTCGCTATTATCATTGCTAAGTCTTCATCAATACTCAAATCCCAAGAAAATGATAAAATAAGGTGTACCAATTTATCACCATCAGTTTTGTTATAAAGCATTTGAGTAGTATAAAAACTTCTTTCCATACTTTCTTTATCAAAATTAGCAAATCCTCTA
>DBGCRA010000106.1:0-4534 GCA_048359195.1 Candidatus Gallispira sp. | reverse complement strand
CAAGATTTATTGTAGGTACATCAATTGGTTCATCTGCTACTATAGTTCCCCTTGTTGTATCTGCCTTTCCTTTTGTGGCAAGAATGGTGGAATCTTCAATTAAGGAAGTTGATCAGGGTATTATTGAAGCGGCGGAATCAATGGGTACATCTAACTTTAAAATTATTACAAAAGTACTTATTCCCGAAGCAAAGCCCTCACTTTTAATGGGCAGTGCAATAGCCATTACCACAATACTCGGCTATTCAGCTATGGCAGGCTTTGTAGGTGGAGGCGGACTTGGTGCTATTGCAATTAACTATGGTTACTATCGTTACAATACGGGAGTTATGCTTGTTACAGTTGTATTCCTTGTAATTATAGTACAGCTTTTCCAGGAAATCGGTCTTAGAGCTACAAGAGTTACAGACAAAAGAATTAAGTAATTAAAGGTATATCCTTAAAATAAAAAATGAAAAGAGGTTACAAAATGAAAAAATTATTAACTATTTTAGGTACAGCTTTACTTAGTACAGCCATTTTAGCCGGCTGCGGCACAGCTGCACCCCAGAGTGAAGGAAACTCAGCAGAAGGCAGCACAATTACAGTTGCGGCAACACCTGCACCCCACGCAGAAATCCTTAATGTAGCAAAGGAGGTACTTGCAGAACAAAATATTAACCTTGAAATAAAGGAATTTAATGATTACGTTTTGCCTAACAACGCTACAGAAAACGGTGAAGTTGATGCAAATTACTTCCAGCATACACCATATTTAGATGACTTTAATGCTGAAAACGGTACTCACCTTGTCCCTGTTGCTGCAATTCACTATGAGCCATTTGGTATTTATGCAGGCAAGACTTCAAGTCTTGATGCTTTAGCTGACGGTGCTAAAATTTCTGTGCCCAATGACACAACCAACGAGGCAAGAGCATTGCTTCTTCTTGAGGCTCAGGGACTTATTAAGCTTAAGGAGGGTGCAGGACTTACAGCTACAAAGCTTGATATTGTAGAAAATCCAAAGAACATTGACATTCAGGAAATTGAAGCTGCACAGCTTGCAAGAACATTAGCTGATGTTGACCTTGCAGTTATTAATGGTAACTATGCTATTCAGGCAGGCTTAAATGTATCTGATGCCCTTGCTGTTGAGGCACAGGATTCAGAGGCTGCCAAGACTTATGCAAACGTACTTGTAGTTAAGGAAGGCAATGAAGAAAATGAAAGTATTCAGGCTTTAGTTGCTGCTCTTGAAAGTGATACAGTTAAGCAGTTTATAGAAGATAACTATGACGGTGCTGTAGTTCCTATGTTTTAATATAATATTTAAGGCTGTCCTTGACAGCCTTATTTTTATATTTATTCCAAAACAAAAAATTCCCCTTGCATTAAGCAAAGGGAGTTTTTATGCCGCTGACCGGACTCGAACCGGTACGAGTTTGCCCCGCTTGATTTTGAGTCAAGTGCGTCTGCCAATTCCGCCACAGCGGCATAGCTATAAGATAGCTGCAACATTATTATTTTAATATAATTTCTAATTCTTGTCAAGTTATTTTTTCACTTTTTAATAATAAAAAGCCACTGTTATAACACAATGGCTTAAAATTCTATAAATCACCAAAAACAACAGGTAACCTTTCTTTTAATTCCTCAAGCAAGGCTGATGCAATCTGTCTTATCTGGGGATGCGCCGCAGGTGCAGTTCTGAGTCTGAAAAAATTTCTCCATGATCTTAAATTCATAGTAACCACAATTTCAGTCTTTAAGCTATTAGGCAAAATACTTCTTGCCTCCTCAGGTCTTGCACCTAAGGAAATAAGCTCATTGTACTCATTTTCTATATTCTGCATTGATTTTTTCCAAAGCTCCATTTTAGTCTTGCCCTCTTTTGTATTTTCATCCCAAAAACAAGGCTTAATAAATGTAAGCTCATTTCCAAACTTATCATTGGCATAATTACAGTAACGTGTACTTTCCTGTGAATAGCTTGCCAGTCTGTGTCTTACCATTTCATGGGTTACACCTCTGTCACATATAAATCTGACAGTAATCTTTTCGTGCTCAATAACTGATTCGTGACCTCTTTTAATAATATTTGCAATAAACTTTTCCGCACTGCCCTCAGAAATATTATGTTCACTTTTGTAGCAGGTTCTGCCTGCACGCTCAATAGTCCTCATCATTCTCTGAGCATCAATTTCATCCTCAATTATATAAGATGGTTCTATAATTCTCATATTTTCTCCTTTACATTTCACTTCTGCCCTCTAAGGCTCTTGATAACGTAACTTCATCCACATATTCCAAGTCACTGCCTACCGGTACACCATTTGCAATCCTTGTTACTTTTATACCTAAGGGCTTTAAAAGCTTGCATATATACATAGCGGTAACATCACCCTCAACAGTAGGGTTAGTAGCAATAATAACCTCACTTATACTGTCATCAAGTCTGTTAATAAGCTCTCTTATTTTCAGATCTTCGGGACCTATGCCCTTAGTTACCGCAATAGCTCCGTGCAATATGTGATAAAGTCCGTCATAGCCCTTTGTCTTTTCATAAGCCGCCATATCTCTCGGGTTTTCAACTACCATAATAATATCACGCCTGCGCTTGCTGCTTGAACATATTGCACAAGGGTCACTGTCTGTCAAATTACAGCATACAGAGCAGTATTTAACCTCATTTTTTGCTGATATAATGCTGTCAGCAAGAGCCTGTGTCTCATCTTTTGGCATATTTATAATATGAAAAGCCAGTCTTTGGGCTGATTTGCCGCCAATTCCGGGCAGTCTTGAAAGCTGTTCAATAAGTCTTGATACAGACTCACCATAATAATTCATTTAATCTATCTCCTAGAAAAGACTATTTCCCAAACCGCCTGTAATACCGCCCATTGCAGCATTTGCAGCCTCGTCAGCCTGACGAATTGCCTCATTAACAGCAGTCATTACCAAATCCTGAAGCATTTCAACATCATCCGAGTCAACTACATCAGGATTAATTTCAATAGCCTTAATAACTTTTTTACCTGTAATAGTAATTTTAACAGCACCGCCGCCGCTTGTCACCTCAAATTCCTTTGTTTCCAAATCCTGCTGAGCCTGCTCCATCTGCTTTTGCATCTTCTGTGCCTGCTTCATAAGGTTGTTCATATTCATACCGCCGAAGCCGCCCATACCGCCATATCCGCCTTTTGCCATTTTTATATCCTCCTTAAAATTTACAATCATTACTAAATATTATATTATAATTCAAAAAAAATATCAATATAAATATGTTTATTTCATCAAAGGCGAAATAAACATTGATTTACTCATCAAATTCCACAAAGTCCCCAAATACCTTAGTAAAGTCCTCTTTAGTAAGCACACTAATTTCAGGGTCTTTCGCACCATACTTTTCGGTATGTCTTTTATTGTATTTATCCTCTGTCATTATTCTGATTTCAAATTCCTTCTGAAAATAATCGGTAAAATACTTTTTTATCTCCTCAATATGACTTTCAAGCCACATTAAAGGTCCGTTGTTAACTGCCACAAGAGTTAAATAATCATCCTCCAGATATGCCGGTCTTGTCTGAACGGAAAGCACAGATTTAAGCATACCTTTATCAATAGATTTAGCAAACTTATTCCAGCCTGTAATTACATTTTTAATATCTTCAGGCACCGCCTTATCAATTACAACAGGCTTTTCCTTTTCTTCGGCATTAGCCTCCTTCTTAACCTGAACAGCAAGCTGAACACTCTCCCCTACAGGCATACCCTTTTCAAGTTTAGCCTCAATATTTTTAAGCCTCTTGCTTACACTGCCTAAATCATAAGATACAACAGGGTTACAGCCTTTAATTGCACAAACCTCCAAAAGTATTCTTGGATTTGCACTGAATTTAATCTGATTGGCAAGCTCCGAAAATGCTGTAATAAGACTTAAAACATATTCATAGCCTACGGATGCCCCCTGTAGCCTTAACTTATCAACATAGCTTTTTGAATAATCCAGTGCCTTTGTTTCTCCCTCAACAGATACTGCTAAAAGAAGGTTTCTGAAATGAGTAATCATATCAGCCACAAACTGTCCAATATCCCTTCCCTGAAGCACAACCCTGTCAATAATATCCATACACCTTCCGCCGTCACTATTATTCATAGCATCAGTCAGTTCAAAAAACACTGAACGATCAACTGAGCCTGTTATTTCCATAACCTTATCAACAGTAACATCGCTATCAAAGTAAAAACTTATACATTGGTCAAGAACACTAAGTGCATCTCTCATTGCACCGTCTGAAAGCTCGGCAATATATTCAATGGCATCATCAGTTACCTGTGCCTTTTCCTCAGCCATATATTCCTTTAAAACTTCAACCATTGTTTCCTTATTAATCCTATGGAAATCAAAACGCTGACATCTTGAAAGAACAGTAACAGGCATTTTTTGAGGGTCAGTTGTTGCAAGTATAAAAACAACATACTCCGGCGGCTCTTCAAGAGTTTTCAAAAGAGCGTTAAAGGCTCCTGCCGAAAGCATATGAACCTCGTCAATTAT
>DBGCRA010000105.1:0-24312 GCA_048359195.1 Candidatus Gallispira sp. | reverse complement strand
ATAATTTGACAAAAGCTATTGTTGATAACACAGATACGGAGAAAGCATGCGAAATATTAATAGATATTGAAGATTTAAGTGGGATTAATGTTTATGAAGATTTAAAGGATTTATGTATTTATGATGATGTAACAAAACCTTTCGAAGAAAGCTACTTTAAAGCTTATATATACAGTTTCTGCATGGCATTAGGTAAAGAAATGGGCAAGTAATATTAAGCTAGTCGTAAGACTAGCTTTTTTTATAAAAGGCACAGAAAATTTTAAAGCGCCAAGGGAGCCTCAAGCTCCCTTTTCCTACGTCCTAAATAAGCACACCCTTCTCTCTAAGTTCTCTATGGGTAAACGCCCCAAGTTCCTCGTGAGTATAATCCCCAAGCTCCTCGTGTGTCCTACCGTATTTCTTATAAACAATAAGAATATGGGCAGGTAAATAATCTCTCAATTCCCCCTCAAGCCTTGCCCTGTCCCCATCAGTAATATCATTACTCAACGTAATGTAAATCATACGTTCCTCAGCACTGTAAACAACTTTGCTGTAGCTGACGTAATTATCACACATATTTTTAACTTTTTCAACGCAAACCTTGCCTCTTGTCATTAACTTAATTCTGACCGTATCACATCTCTTAGTAAATTCACTGTCTTTCTCGGTAATACCAAGCTCAGCTTCAATAATATCAAGGTACCAAGTACAGTAATTAAGTAACCTTTGCCTTGCAATTTCATCAATATTTTCTGTAATCTTGTCAAGGTACTTGCCCACTGCCGCAAGTATATCTATTGTAACCTTGTCATTTGTGTACATTTCATGCATTTTGTTAATCATAAGTAATCACCTCGTGGTAAATTATCGTCATTTTCAATTATTAACTGTGTGTAAATTTCTTGATACTGCATATCCTTAAAGTAAGGCACAGCGTAATCAACATTATACCTCTGCCCTCGGTAAATAAAATACATATCCTGCTCAACGGTAATTGCATTTATTCTCATAATAAATTTAATAGTTTCGGATACTTTTATCATATCTCCGGGACCGTCTTTTTTAACAGCCCTTACTCTTTCCCCCAAAATAGGGGCAATTGCCGCCCAAACGCTCTTAATCTTAGTATATTCATAGCTTTTGCTGCCAAGCTCATCGGTAATTTCCCTTTTTCCGTAAACATCAATTCTGTGTTTCAGCTTGCCTGCCATATTGTACATAATAATCACCCCTATGCAACCTCATTAACATTAAACTGATTAATGACAAAAATAAAAATTTCATCATTCATTGATATATTACTGTAACCGCCATTAACTTGTATTTCATTGTAATCCTCAACTCCTGTGGTATTCATTACACAAGCACAAATTTCATGATACCTGAGTACTCTTTCATTAAAAGCCTCATCAAAGTAATTTTCAATGTTTTCCTTGATAGCGGCAGTAACACTTTCAAGGCTATAACCACTCTCAAGCATTATATCAATATTAAAATCAAGCTGCATAATATCAGGATTTTTAACAGTAACAACAGCACCTATGGGAGCTTCACCCGCACCATCACCGTTTTGGTTAGGGTCAATAATATCCTGTACAGTTTCAATAACAGAAGCAGGCACCTGTTGTCTTTCAGAATTTACAATGTAAACATCAGCAGTACCGGCAACATTGTTGGGACAAGGCACAACATAAGCATTGCCAACACCCTCAACACTTTTTGCAAGCTCCTCATAGTAAGCCTCATTTCCTGCATTTGCCGCCTTTTTCATAGCCTCGTAATATCTGTCAAGAAGGCTCTCGTCACTTTCCTCGTCCTCGCCACCTGTAATTTTGCTGTAATTGTATACACTTGAAATAAAATCAATACTTGTAATTAACTTATTAATTTCGCCAGTATCACAGTTACCAATACTACCCCATTCAGCACATACAACAGGCACTGTACAAGCTCCGCCACTTTCGGTAATTTCTCCATCCTCGGAAGTAATGTAATTAACTCCACCAGCAGCAACATAAGTCCCCTGAGGCACAACACCAACTCTGCCGCTTTTAGCAGTAAAGGTACAATATCCGCTTGCCTGTGTCATTTTCTTTTTAGTAACGTAGCTCCAGTTGCTTACATAATCCTCAAGACTATCCCCTTGCTGATTTTTAGCAAGTAAAGTATTTGCGGCGTTATCAAGTTCAATCGTAAAATCACTTAGCCTACAGGCAATAGCCTTAAATAGCTCCCATAACCAAGTACCCTTAATTTTGCTGTAATCATCACTCATATAATTAAGTAATTCTTCCTGTATCTCATTAGCGTCCTGATAATAACTCATATCAACCCTCCTCTATTGTAACTGTATTACTTTCTCTGTCCCACTTAGCAATATAACCAAGCTCAGCACAAATCAAATATAAATAACAATAACTTGTACTGCTGTCAATGTAAATTTCAGTTTGAATTTTATATGTACCGCTATTTTTATTAATGTAAACAGCCTTTTCCTCACTGTTCCACTCCACGTCATAGCCCAGCAATTCAAGTAATTTTCTTACAGGTACAATCCATCTGTTATCAGCCATAGCCGCCTTAACCTGTAAAATATTACCTCCGTATTTCAGGTCAATAAGTGACCAGCTCCATTCCTGAGTAATATTTACCGTACTTGTTTCACTGTCCCACTTAGCAATATAACCAAGCTCAGTACAAATATCAGCAATATAGCCGTAGCTTGTACCATCGTAAATTTCAATAGCAGACTGTAATTTGTAGCTTATACCGTCTTTAGTCATATATATAGACTTTTCTTCTGCATTCCAAATTACATTGTATCCTAAAAGCTCAAGTAACTTTCTGACAGGTACAAGCCAATGACCGTTAATATTGGCAGCCTTTACGCTGTAACCGCTGCCATTGTATTTAATGTTAATTTCAGTCCATTTATATTCGGCTTCTGTATCTGTTGCCTCCTGCTCTGTTGTAAAAATATATTCACTGATTTCAAGATTAGCTACAATGTCCTTTTTCTTGTCTGTGTAATATTTCAGACTGTCAATTGTATAAGCAATATTAAGTAATTCATTAACACCCTCAGTAATTACAAGTCTCATTGGAACTTCTTTGTTGCTCCATTTGTCCCAAAAATTAATGTAATCCCAGCCATTAGAACTTGCCTTACTGTTAATCATTCTGTAATTTTTATTTACAGGCAGTAAAAGCTCAAAGCTCATAGTTTTTCTTTTTCTTTTTCCAATTAATGTAAGTACCTTATCATTTGTTTCAAATTCCTGATGATTCCATTCCTGAACAAGCTCAGGTAAATTTTTAGGTACGACCGGTAATATTAATATTTCCTCACCATTGTTGGCACTTGTATAAATTGTTATATCCGTCATTTAATCAGCTCCCTTAACACCTGAGCAGGTATTTCACCTTTATCTGCCATTCTGTGATGCACCTGACAAAGTGTAATCAAATTATCATCATCAAGCCCCATATCCAAATCCTCTCTAAGTTTTGTAATATGGTGTACTTCAAGATTTTTATAGTTCAGCTTTCTTGTACCAATATCATAAATCCCTGCCTTACAAACCTGACAGCAGTAATTATCTCTTTCCTTAATTTCAATAGCCTTTTTTCGCCATGCATTTTTAGCCCTAAACTTGACTGAGCTTTCTTCTCTGTCCTTGTATCCATATTTTTTCTTAGGCTTTTCAGGACATATGTAACCTTTGGGGTGTATTCTTCCACAATAAACGCAAGCCTTTAACATATTATTCTCCTTATATAACCGCAAAACAAACATTAGTTTGTTTTACTAAATATAACCGCAAAACAAACATTAGTTTGTTTTACTAATCTCAGGTACGTAATAATCCTCATAATACTTAACCTGTCCCATAACAAATAGTGTATTATTATCTTCCAGCTGCACCATATATTGATTGCCTATATCATCTTCATCAACATAATCAAAACTTACCATACTTTTAAACTTAGTAAATGGCAGCCTTTTTTTACCATATATGACCTCAATAGTAACAGGTCTTATATCCGTAAGCTCACCTATTGCAGTACCTATTTTTGTTGGATTTTTATAACCCTTCATAGCCCGTCTGAATTCATTGTACCCATTCATTATATTTCACTTGCCTTTGCTATAAGTTTTTCAAGGGGCTTTTCCTTATCCTTTACAGTGGCAACATTAGCTAACTTAGCTCTTGACTGAGGACTTAAACAAAGCTCATTGCAGGCTCTGTAAAAATCTCCTGTATACATCTTTATAGCTGCCAACACATCTTTATTATCAGAAATAACCGTATCAGCATTATTTAAACTCTTTTCAAGATACTCAATTCTGTCAATAGCTATTGCAGCCTTAGTCAATATCCATACATCATTAATACACAGCATACCACTATCCTTAAGACAGTCAATTATCGCATTAAATATATTTTTCTGCCTTTCGGTAAGCCATTCGGGAAACTCAGGTAATCCCTTGCCTTTCAGTTTTTCCTCCATTTCAGTTCTTGCCTTTATTTCATCTTTAGTTTGACTATAATCCGTCAAAACCTTTGTACTTTTTGCAGGTCTTGCCAAAAGTAGCCCTCCTTTCCTTATAATTCAATCTTCTCATCAATTTCAATATCATCAGTAGTCACAACAGTAAAGGTTATTATCACCTTTCTTTTTACCATTTCGACATTAAAGCCTTCAACTCTGTCAATAAGCTCATGTTTTTCAAGCTGTTCGGTAATTTCTCTCTTACACTCACTTAACCAATATGCCCTGTCCTTAGTACCCAGCTTTTCATATATGCTTACACCAAATTTTTCATTTTCATCTCTTGTGTAAACCTCATAAGCACCTACCTGAGTTTTTACAACTTTCATTATCCAGTTTTTAAGACCACCTAAATCGTCACATTCCTGCACTGTACCATCAGCATTTAATATGTGCTGACCATTTTCAAATACAAAATCCTTGCCTATTGTGCTTTCCTGCACCACAATATCATCAATATCAGGGAAAAATGCCACTCCATCAACTCCTCTATAAACTGCTAATCAAATTATTTATAAAAGCCTCACAATTATTTTCAAATGTACTCTTATACTCATTTTTAGCCTCACTGTACACATAAAAAGCTCTGACCCTTTCAGCAGTCCTGTTACCCCAAAGCACCTTGTTATGTCCTTCCTCAATGAGGTGGGTATGATATGCAGGCGGTCTTTTTCCGTAAACCTTAACACTATCCTTAGCCTTACCATCATTTTCCTTATAGTACTTATAAGGCTTTTGTACTGTAATGCCCTTTTCATAATTGCCTGTTACTTTATTAATCTTACTTATAGACTTATTTTTAACTCTTGTTTTGAGCTTATTACCTTCGGACCTTAAAAAGCTGTTTACCTTAGTGGGGTAGTTTTTCACTACCCCTTCAAATCCGCTTATAACCTCATCAATTCCCGTAACCTTTATACTCACTTAATCACAACCTTACCGTTTACAAGCTCAATACTCTTTCCTGCCGCAGTTGCAATACTTCTTATGGGTACATAGTTAAAGCCTGCAAGATTAACAGCCTCAACACTTGTTTCCTTACCATCAACAATTAAAGGTAATTTCTTAATCTCATTGTCTAATGTAGGCACCTGACTTTCAGCAAGATAACCAACCTTAAAGCCTGCTGATTCTAACCCCCTCAGGTCTATGTAATTCTTGCCGTCTTTTAATATTCTGTTTATTTTAATGTCTTTGCCGTTAATCTTAATATAAGTTTCCGTCACCACTTCTTCACTCTCCTTAGCCTGTAATCTTGCCTTAAAATTCTGCCAAGCCTTACTATCCCTTACATAAGGCTCAGGACATATTTTACCTGTCACATCGTAATGCCTTATAACATTTTCCACAGGGATATTGTACTTCTCCATAAGTCCTTTAATAAGTACAATGGCATTGGTTACGGTTTCGTCTTTAAAATAATAATTGCTTGTTTTTCTTGAACAAAGCTCAACACCAATACTGTTGTTGTTCCTGCAATAAGGATGCTTATAACTGCTCGCCCCACAGTGCCAAGCCACATTTTTATCCTCGACACATTGCCAAATGCCATTCTCATCAACAAAATAATGGGCACTAGCATTTCTGTTTGTATCATAAAAATATTTGCAATTACCCAATGCAGTATCTCCGTTATTTCCCGTATAATGCACAACTATATATTTATTTTCCTTGTTTTTTAATGTGTTGAAATTTACCCTTGTAAGATATGTATTAATTTCCATTATTCCACCTCTTTCACTTCCATCGGACGTAGGCTGACGCATTTTTATTCACCTGCTTCAATTTTAACATTGGTTTCCGTGTATTCCCTGTCAACAGTGACAGGGTCTATGGCCTCACTGTACTGTACACCGTCACGGTTAATTTCATAACCTTCATCGCTGTATGTACGGCTGTACTCCTTACCTTTGATAGTCACTGTTTCTGTTTTAATCATTGCCGTTCACCCCCAAAACTTCCGGGTAATCCTCAATAGTACGAAATTGTTCGGCATATGTTACCCAGTTTGTGGCAGTTTTGTAATCATCTATTAATGCCTCCGGTACATATATGTATCCCGTACCATCGGCAATTGGTGTTCTTGTGAAAACATTAATACTTGCAAGCCCTACCACTGAATTATTTGGCAACACTACAGTAGTTAAATTCTCACAATCAATAAAACATTCAGCCAATATACTACTTAATGACTGTCCTGTAAAAGTCTCAAGAGCGGTACATAGTTTAAAACACCCATAGCCGGCAGTAGTGAGTACTGGAAGCGCTACATTTTTGAGATTTTTACATTGCATACAGCTATAGTTGTTTGTCTTTTTAAGTGTTTTTGATTTTAATGTTGTTATACTGCATCCACACAATGCATATGGACCTAATTGAGTAATTTTGTTATTTACAAACTCTGTAATACTTCTATCCAGAATACTATTAACAAAAGTAGTGTTATCCTTATAAAAATTAACAAATCCCATATTACCAACCCTCGCTAATACCAACAGTCACCTTACAAGCACTTTCACTTTTGAAATAAATAACTGTTTTAGTCCCAAACTTCCATCCATTAAATGCAGTGCCGGAAGGAATAGTAATGTAATTGCCATCCGTAAATTTATTCTCATTACCGATTAACACATCAACATCGCCAATATTCATAATTTCTGCTGTGGCACAAACTACACTTGAGATATTTTTATATTCTCTTTTTACAACTTCACCTGCATTAAGTTCAATAGTTTCACATTTAATCATTAGCTTCACTCTCTTTAACTTCCGGTAGCCCTGCCAAACTTGTAAGCATACTCAAAATACCTGCCAGAACAGCCCCGGACATTACCATAACCCAATTTACCTCGTCTAACACAACTGATGTGCCAATCATTGCAACAGCCGTCTGTGCCATAGTCTTTATTGCCCTTACTCCTGCCGCTTTAAACCAATTCTTCATATTTATGTACCTCCTAATGTTCCTTTAAAAATTTATTATCAGATATTTCTCCCGTTTCACGTTCCAAATCAGCAATTCTGTGATTCGCTACAGCGATTTTTTCCTCCATAACCTCACACTTTTTTTCAAGCTCATAAGTTCGCTCAACAGTATTGTTATGCTTGTCAACCTTCTTTTCAAGCTGTTCAATCCTGTAAACTATTAATTTAGTATTTAGGATTATACCTGCCGCTGCTCCCACGGCTGACCCTGCAAGCCCAATAAGGGCAATATACACCTCCGACATATCTACTCACCATCTCTCGCTTTTTCTTCCTTTTTCACTCTTCCCATTGACATAATCATGCATTAATAACGTGTACTTGATACATGGAATTCTTATTTACATAACATAATAAATAAGCGGCTTCACTTGCATAACCTCCTATTGCAATATCAGATACTTTAAGCTTATCTCCTTTACGATTACTGGCAATATTGTTAGTATTTCCGAATTTAATGCGAACTGATGATTCTAAACTAATTTCATTTTCTATATATGATACACTTAGTATAATAATAAATATACGACCGGCTAAATCTATGGGTAGTCCTGCATCAATATTTAAATAGCTATTACCATAAGAATCGGTATCGACACTTTTACTTCCTATATAAATAGGTAACTTACCTAACGCCTCATACACTCCACCACTAGTCACCATTTTAGTACTCCCACTTGTAGGAGTTGTATCAACACTTGTATTGCCTGTACCACCCCTTTCCACAGGTAATATACCAGTATCTATATCATCAGCGGAATGCGTATGTACACTATCAGCCTTATTTTCTAAAATACCATTAATAGTATTATCAGCATTTACCCTCGCTGCAGTTTCAGCAGTAATTCTCTCTGACAAACTATCGGTTTCCCTGGAAACAGTATCTCTTAAATCATCAACATCAACCTGCATATCCCCAATAGCCTCCTCAACATATGCAACAGACGCCTTTGTCGCCAGATTATTTGCAGTATTTGTTTCATTTTCATCAATATTATTCTTTAATTCCTTAAAATTATTGTTAAATACGTCAACATCATATTCGTCACTTTGCTTAGGATATACTAAAGACATTTTATCCCTCCTCCTTTACCTCGGGCAGTCCTGCAACTGATGTCAACAATGACAACACTCCTGCCAATACTGTCGCAGACACAACCTGCACCCAGTCTACACTACTTAATACAACAGACGTACCTATCATTGCTATAGCTGTCTGTGCCATTGTCTTTACCGCTCTTACTCCTGCTGCTTTAAACCAATTTTTCATAACATCAATCCTCCCTGTAAAATTTATTATTGCTTACCTCGCCTGACGGTTTTGATGCCATAATTTTCCTCCTTTCAAAAAATGAAACTACCTTTTATTAATTTCCCTCTGTTTTCTTCTTTTTTTCATCTTTAAGAAATCTGCCGTAAGCATAAGCACCCCCATTACTTCCTATATGCACCTTTTTCCCTCCTGCCTGTATATTCTTGCCATTACCAATACAAATACCAACGTGAGTTATTAGATTAGAACTGTTGGGATTAGTTCCTGTCCAGAATACCAAATCCCCCGCTTTTGGACTTTTAACCCTTTTGGTTGAATTATATAAACCCTGTGCCGTAGTTCTTCCTATATTCCACACACCGCTCTCATTTAGCACATAGCACACAAAGCCCGAACAATCAAAACCTGAGGGTGAATAACCTCCCCATACATAAGGCACACCTATATACTTTTTGGCAATACTGTACAGCTTATTAAAATTAACACTGCTGTTTTGGCTGTCATAATATGTGGCACTCTTTCCGTTTAAGTCTATTTCTTCACGCTGTAACTTGCTTATACTCACATTTTCAGGTTCATAGTCTTTCAGGTATTTAAGGCTGACATTCATTTTATACATACCCTTTTCATAGGTCTGTTCAACATCTGTTATTCTCATTACTGCACTTATGCCTGTGTATTCGTCTACTATAGACATTACTCTGTTTACCCTTGCGTTAATTGCTCCTATCATTTCACAGCTTATTTCTCTTTTAATCTCCCCTTTTTCTTTAAGCTCATTTTTCGCAAGTACTTCTATTTCCGTTTGCTTATCGGCACTTACCTCAATTTTACTGCCAAGCCTGCCATATCTTTTCACACTGTCATTGTCTGTTATGTTATATTCCATAGCAGGCAGATTTCCGTCAGTATTACTTTTTATTATGGCCGTTACACTGTTTACCATATTTTCAATGCTGTGCTTGTATTTGCATCTTGAATGATGTTCTGTTACATCAAACTCAGCCACATTTTCAGCAGGCTTATATCTGTAGCTTTCTGCTTCCGTAGGCAGCTCATATATTCTTAGCTTGCTTCCCTTCATTTCATAGGAATAGTTTTTACCGTTACTAAGACTTTGTATGTCAAGTATATCTTCTATAATATTTTCAGCGGAATCAATATACACTCCGTTCACCTCAGCAGGCATATCAACAATACTGTCAATGGTTATACCAAGCTCATTACAGACCATTTCACAGGCTTTCTTGCAGCTTACACCTATAAATTGAATTACAATGTCCTCATTTCTTTCAAGGTACCAACAAAAATCTTTAGCTGTAATATTCCTTTGAGGATAATCCCTTTCAGCTTCAATAACCACAAAGCAATATTTAACTTCATTGTTATATAGCAGCTGTATTTTGTCACCTGCTTCAATTAAGTAATGTTCAAGATATCTTTCATTTACATCCGGAACATTAAATGTAAGCTCCATTGTGTGTCTGTCATTGCTTTCACTCCATTTCAAATTGCCTGCAAGGCTTGTTATATCTGTTTTAACATTATTTTTATCGGTCCAATATAAACTTATTTTATCAACCATCAGCTTTCGTCCCCTTTTAACTTATTGTTCGTTTCGCCTATCTGTTTATTAATATCGTTCATATTCTGTATTGCATTTGTATTCGGCGTATATATAATATTTTTATCAGGGTCTATAAGCACGCTGTCAAGTCCAATTTTGATGTAATTAAATCCACGAGGAGGCAAACCGATTTTTTCCCTTACCTCGTCAAGCTGCATTGCATTACTGTCTAAAGCAAGCTTGTATGCTTCCAACTGATGCTTTAAATCACCGTTTTCAATTTCACTTGTATCAGCTCTCCAAAAATAGTCGTTTTTTTCACTTTCAAGCAGTAAATTTTCATTAAGGCTTGCCACAATTTCATTGGCAATAGGCAGTATACACACCTTAAACCAATTTCTAAATTCTTCATCATTGGCTTTGTTATTTTTAATATTTTCAGGTACTTGCAATATTTCACCAACGTCCTCACCAATACCGCTGTAAAGCTCCTGCAGCTGCATATCCGTACTGCTTTCCGTTGCATCTTCAAATTCCACACCTTCATTAAGTGCAATTACTCTATAGCTTTCATTGCTGTATAATTTTTTAAAATCTTCCTTTAACTTTTCAAAAGACTCTTTATTTAAAGACCTGTTGGCTACTTTTAAAAATCCTTTCTTTGCACCTCCTGCCGATACATTGTTATTAAGCATCTTAAGCATATTGTTAATAAGCCTTGTAACAAGCTTATTTTCCTGGCAAATTCCTTTGCCTGTTACACCGTCAGTGGAATTTCTTGTTATTGTTATAAATTCATAAGGTTCATATTGTCCTCCGTTTATAATAAATAAAGCCTTTTTGAATATAGGGTCACAGTTTTTTGTTACACTCACATTGATTTCATCAACATATCTTAAGCTTATAACCTCATTTCTCAATTTTTCAATGTATATGTAGCCGTTGCCGTTAAGCAAATAATCCTGAACAAAAGCACGCTTCATTTCATACCCGTTAAGCAGGTCACCCGTACTTTTGTTAAGTATATTCACTCTCCTGTCCTCAACCTCTGTAAGCCTCTTCTTTTCATCATACTTGTATAATTTGTAGTTGATATTTGCAACCATTGAACTTATCAGATTTACGGCAGATGCTATTGTTGGTATTTCCATTGCAATGTTTCTGTTTACAACCTCACTGTCAATAAATGCTCTTAACAATGCACTGTCAAGTTCGGGTGTTATCTGTACCTCATCATCTCTTTTTTCTTCAATTCCAAACAGCCTTTTTATAACTCCCACTTTATCAACTCCTTTTCTAACTGCATTAAAGGCTAATTAAAACACTCCTTACAACACTTTCGCAAGCCTATGTCCAATTTCATTACCCAATCTGTTAATATAAGCCTCGTCCTCACCATAGTAATTCTCGATATTTACAATAACATTAATAGGGTTGTTATTACTGTTTGCAATTTTTTTGCTTTTATCGGCAGGTATTATCCTTGTACCCTTGGGCAGGTCCATAATTTCGCCGCCTCTTTCATTTACGCTTGTAATACCGCCTTTCCAGTAGCTTGTACCAAGGGCGTTATGTCCGGTATTGTTATATGAATAAGCTTCCTCCATATCGTCACTGTTAGAACCTGCACCAAGTCTTTCTATTGTGCCTGTGCTTCTTCCTGTCTGAAAGCTTACATAACCACCGTTGTCATTATTATAAGGACTTTCACTGTTAATTGTGTCTGTTACTTCCTTCCACTTGTCCATTAAGTCACTTAACCAACCAAAGGTTTCTTTAATAGGCTCAAGCATATACTTATTCACAGCATCCCTGATTCCCTGTGTTTTTTCCCCGAACCAAGCTCCAAATTCCCTAAGCTTTCCAAGACAGTCTCTTAATCCACTGAAAAGGTCTTTAATTCCTGATGCAAGTGTACCTACAACACCGCAAAATGTAGACCAAGCCGCATCTGCTATAGGCACCAATATATCAAGCAGCACTCCAAGAACGGGACGTAATATATCAACCAAAGTGCCCAATAAATCCCCCACAAAGCCAAAAACCTCACCAAACATATCTTTTAATTCACTTAACACAGGCTTAAGCTTTTCAAATCCGTCTTTTAATAACTTAACAACAGGTTTACAGGTTTCACCAACCTTGGCTATGGAATTCCTGAATATTTCACTTTTTTTCCAAGCTCCTACAAGGGTTACAATTATAGCCCCTATAATTCCCAATGTAGAAGCAAGTCCTAAGCCTCCTGCCGTTCCTCCTGCTGCACCTGCCGTTGCAGCCCCCACACTTCCAACAGCTTCCGCCGCACCTACTCCGACATTTCCTATAGTTGCCGCCGTACCTGCCGCCTTTTTACTGAATATTTTATTAATTATTCCGGTCTTTTTCATGTCCTTGCCGGATATAAGCTCTTTAACATCACTGAATATTTTTTCAATTGCTCCGGTCTTTTTCATATCCATACCGGATACAGTATCTTTAATTACACCTGATTTTATGACATCAGCTTTAATTTTGCCTTTATTCTTTCCCGTTTTTACATAATCATCCGGTGCAAGAAAATCATATAACGTAAGCCCCTTTGCTTTTGCAACATCATTCCCAAAAGCAGCAGCCTTGGCTGCCTTTTCCTTATTAATGCCTTTGCCGATTCTGCCTAAAGTGTCATAAGCTTCCAATCCTGCCGTGCCAATTCTGAAAGCACCCATACCAACATAAGCTGTACCTGCTACAGTTGCAATTTGCTTCCAGTGTTCAACTATCCATTCTAATACAGGCTTAAACTCTATAAGAGTATCTTTAATTTCAACTACAATTTCTTTACCCTTTTCAAGAGCTGTAGGAAGATTAGTCTTTAACCATTCCTCAATAGTTGGCAACTTATCTGTCACATGATTTAATGCCTCTGTAGCATAAGGTGCTATAATTTCACCCATTTCGGCACAAAAATTTTTCCAACTACTGCTCCAATTATCTACAGCGCCGCTCCATCCTGAGCCTAAAGCATCAATAAACCTGTCAGCAGCTCCTGAACTTTCCTCAATAGCCTTAGTTATTTTTTCATAGGCAGTCTGACCATCATCTCCTACCTCAGTAAAACCATCCATTAACTGCTCTAACTGTGAACGGAATCTACCACCTATTTTACTTACTGATGAATTTCGCTCTTGTTCTGTAAGTCCTTTCAGCTTTTCTGACATTTCCCCAAACAATGTTAATGCACTTTTTAGCTGCCCGTTATTATCATATACGCTTAAACCTATTTCATCTAAACCATCCTGTGCCTCTGCACTATCCTTTACCAGTCTTGTATATAAGCTGTTAATAATTGTACCTGCCTCAGTATCCTTAAAACCACCTGATGAAAGCATACCGATAAGAGCCATTGTGTCCTCAAGTGGAGTATTTAATGACTTCATACCAGCACCACATTTTATAAGCGCATTATTAAGCTGTAACATATTTGTGTTTGATGAACTTTGTACAGCAGCACACTTATCTATATAATCAGCAGTTTGGTCGCTTGCAAGACCTAAAGCAGTCATACTGTCAGTAATTGCATCTGCCGTTTCCTGCACCTGTCCGCCGTTTATTCTTACACCCTTTAATATATATTGGAGCTCTCTTTGACTTTCTACAGTGCCCCAACCTGCAAGTGTCATATATTTAAGAGTGTCTGCCGCATCCTTATATGTAGTGCCCTTTACAGCCTTACTTGCATCTTTGGCAGCACTGGTCAATGTTCTCATTTCTTCACTTGCAGTACTTATTCCCTTTATGCCTGCAACCTCATTCATGCTTCCATTAAATTCTTTATAAGCACTTAGAGAGCTTTTAACAGCAGCAACAGTAGCAGTTGCAGCAACAGTAACCCCTGCAACAGCCATAGTTTCCATCTTATGCATTACTGTTGCCATTTTGTCACTTGCAACTTGCGCTAAGGCTAAATTTCTCTTAAATTGTAAGGTTTCATAGCTTGCAAGGCTCATTCTTGATGTGAACCTGTCCTGTAAGCTCAATATTACATTTATATTTTTAGCCATTCTTCAACTCTCCTAACTCATACTTATTCACCGTAGGGGCATACATCGCACGTTCATTTCGCAAGGAACTGTCATTGTAGGGGCGAGCATTGCTCGTCCACATTACTTAGGAGACTGAGCAAAACTACCTAACTCATACTAACAAAATCCCAGCCATTTAACTGCTCCTGTTCGAGAAGATACATAGCATTAATTAGTGATACAACCATATCAACCTTCCCCGTACTCTTTTTCTTATTAACATACTTGTTTAAATTAGTATCTTCAGTACACCTTGCATTTTCAAAATTTATCTCAAGCATTCTGTTCTCATCATATCTGAACAGATTATCAAGTATTTTCTCCTTTAATAGCTTTGTAGGACTGTGTAACACAGAGCTGTGCTGCTTTATTTCAACACATTCATATCCTGCTCCTTCAAGTTTCTGCACTGTACTCAGTGCATTATATCTATCATAACCTACCTGCATTATTTCACAGCCTAAGTCACTCTCCATATTCATAATGTAATTCTCTACAACACTGTAATCAATTACATCTCCGCCGCAGGCAATACATTCTCCTGCCCTTATTCTTGCTTTATAGTCCAGCTTTTCTCTTTTACTTTTCCATTCAATTCTATCCTCAGGTATAAAGCACATACCACCATAATATACATAGCCCATATCCTCACATACCCAGCTTACGGCAGTATTGTCATCTGTCATGGAAAGGTCAAGACCTATATATATCCTTTTTCCTTTCCAAAAATCATTATCAACTTTGTATCTGCATTTTCTTACATGGTCAATATCAATATACCCTTCAGCACCTATACCCTTGTAAAGGATATTGTTATGCTTGCAGAGGTAATTTTCTCTTCTGTTTTCATAGAGAACAGCCATTGCTCTCTTTTTTATAAGTTCATCAAATATATCCTTATTATTTATAGCAACAGGATTACTCTGATATATACAAAGGTCATTACTTTCCCACTGCTTTTGTATTTCATCATCAGGCTCGTACAATAAACTGAAATATCTTTTATCCCCTGTCAGTTTGTCAAGCACCTTTTTAGCATAATCAATCTCATCAATCATTACGTTATTGTCATTAGGGTACTGAGTACTTATAATAATTCCCAATTTATTTTTAATGGTAATCTGAGAGCTTCTCATAGCCTCAACAGGGTAGGTGTCAAGGGCGCCTGCTTCGTCAGCTAAGAAAATATTAGCTAACTTACCATCCATTCTGTCATTACTGTAGGCAAGAGGTGTATATGTAATTTCATTTAATTTACATTCAATTTCATCTCTTTTTACCTTAAAATAATCAGTTAAATCAGGACTTGACTTTATTATTTTTCTAACGGCAAGCCTAAGCTCCGAGCTTAATTTGTAATCAGGTGCCACAGAAAAAAATCTGCTGAATTTAGGCTCTATAATCATACCTACAATAAATATGATTGCACTGTTAAAAGTCTTAAAATTCTTTCTTGCTATTTCTAATAGCACTGTTACATAATACCTGCTGTTATCCTTTTTTGCCTTTGTACAAAATATTGCAACTACAAGAAACCAACCATAATCTTCAAGTCCCTCATATATGGTACACCCTAAATCAGGATGTATCATAAGCCCCAATATATCACACATAACATTAAAACTCTTTTCACTTACATAAGCCTCTTTATCCTTACCATCTGCAATTTTTAACCATGTTTTAGCCTGTTTTTTAACATATATCGGAACTTTATTATTGTTTTTTTTTATTGCCCATTTGCAATAGGCATACGCCTTGCTTTCTTCTATTGACATATAATCACCTTTGTAAAATTTACGCAGTAAATTTTGCGTTATATTTTCCGCAGCCCTTTGCCTTGCCAAAGGTGGAACACCGACGCAAGGTGTGAAGGTTTCCGCGGAGGAAAATACTCCTTTTGTAAAATTTACGCAGTAAATTTTACGTTATATTTTCCGTTATAAAAATAAATAGGCAAGGCAGTTATACTCTGCCCTGCCTGTTTTGTATCATATAAAAATCATCAGCTGATACCGTTTAATTTAATCGGTATTGAACACTTAAACGGCAGTGTTTGGGTAAGCTTACCCTTTTTTATTTCAACCGGTGTAATTTCGGTATAAACAACATTCGGAATTGAATAGCTTGCCGTTTTTGATGTATTTTGATTTGTAAGAGTTGCAACAATGGTTCTTTCCGGCATTACTCCCGTTGTAAAGCTTTCCAAAACATCATCATCATACTTTGTTGCAACCTTATGTATTGTCATTTCGCCTTCAACACTGTACCCCGTATATACATGATGTGTTTCAAAGTCTCCGCACAAATCAACATCTTCAAAATTACCCGTTACCTTAACGCTTATACTCTCTATATAAGCTTCCAAATCTCCGTCAACATATACTTTTCCGTTTGTGCCGACCAATATATTTTTATCAATTCTACCCATATATTTTCACTCCTTTACTTACTACTCAAGAATAATATACATGGTCAAATCTTCCATTGACTGACAAATCTTAATATCGGCAGTAAGGAATAACTTTCTGCCAAAGCTCATAAGTTTTACCTTATCATCACTCCAGCTCTCAGCTTCTTCTTTTCCGTAACCAAGCCATGCATTCCTTTGAGCTTCCACATAAACATCACAGGTATTGTCAAAGTTCGGGTCAAGTACTTCCTCTCCTGCAAGGTCTGTAAAATAACCCTTTATTGCCGCTATAAAAAGCAGCTGTCTGTTGTAATTATTCTTGTATGCTCCTCTGTAATACTCCGCAAATGTGTCTGAAATATCCTTGCGTATCATATCCATTGTTTGCACAACTTCAATATGCTGCATATCCTCCGTAACCTCATCGCTTACCTCCGCGGTGTTCACTCCTGCTACAACTCTGACCGCCCCGTTCATAATCTCCGCACTTATCAGTCCTCTTGCGGTAAAGTCAATACCGGTTGCGTTTTCTCTATACTCAACGGAACTTATTAACGGCAGTGTATAATTTGTAAGACTTCTGTCACAGCCGCAGGCGGCTATGGCTCCGGCATAAAGTGCATTTTTTTCATAGTCTGAAAGTTCCCTTCCGTCTGTACCGTAATAGTCCACAGATTTTGCTATTTGTATATAATGCATATCCCTTAAATAAGGAATGTTGCTTGTGTTGTCTCCGCAGCTGACAAAACAGCAGCCATGGCCTTCGTTGTTTGCAAGAGAAGTAATATAGGTTGTCAATTCCTCAACACCGTCTGAATTAATGTCTGCCTTTGCTATTATGCAGTTTGTCAAACCTTTTTCTTTAAGTTTTTGCCAAGTTACCGACCATTTATAGTTACTTAATATAACCTTTTTGGGATTATTTGCAAAACAATATTTAATAGCATTATATGTTGTCTTCGGTTCGCACGTGTACCCCTCAAGGTCACTCTCGCTGATATCGCTTAAATAATTAAGCTCTTTAAACATACCTTGTAAATTAAGTTCTTTACCGTATGTTCCGTCACATCTTGTCAAAAGCAGTACAACAGGAAATTCTCCGCTTCGCTTGATAAGAGTACTTGCCATTTGTTTGAAAAATATTTCGACTTTGGGTCTTTCAGCCATTTGCCTCAGCCTCCTTTGTACTTACTGCCGCCTTTTTCTTTTTTGTTGTCTTATTAGCTTCCGTTGCTGTATTTTCCGCCGTTACCGCTTTGTCCTGATTTTCACTGACAGCAGTATCGGCATATTTATTTTCGGATTTTGCAATTATTTTCTTGCCTGCTCCCTTTCTTCCGTAACCAATAAACATCTTTATCTCTCCTTTGTAAAAATCCTTAATTTTTAAAATACAAGTTAAGCTCTTCCATTATTTCATCATCAATTTCTGTATCTACATATGTATCAACAGTTGTTGATGTTCTTATTTCAAGCATATCCTCATAGGTTGTATAGTCAATTTCATCAAGTTCAATAAATACACCGTTAGGCAATTCAATACAGCCTAAAAGTAATTCATCAAATTCTTCCTCGATTTCAAAATGTTCAATATAATAGTTGTCTATATCCCTTGCGTAATACAAAATCAAAATATCATAGTCGGTAAATCTGACATTTTGATTCAGTCTGCTGCTGCTTGGTTTTATATATATCTTAAGTCCCGGGCGGTCTTTTGGTTCTTGCAAATCGGGCCGCATTAAAGGAATATCCTTCCTGCCGAGAGCTTCATATATCCCCATATATAGCTCTTTAATCATTGCCAAATCACACCTACTTTTGCAAAATTGCTTTGGCAATTTTGCTTATACCAAATTTTGTCTGTACATTCCCAATATACTTGCGGTAAGCTCATTAATATAGCTACTTTCACCCTGATATTGTCTGTTGTCATGCATATCCGCTATAATAGCCAACATAGCCTGTACCACGTCAGCCTTGCCCGAAAGCACCTCCTCTGTAGCTCCCGTATAGTTTTCAATATACTTTACAGCCCTTTTCCAGTACCTTAATATATCACCATCTTCAAGACAGTCATCACGGAGATAATCTTTAATGACTTGAGGCATATTGTCGGAATATATATCCTCTGCCTCAATAGTATCAATTAATCTTTCTGACATTTTAATCTCCTTTTATCTCCTTTTTAATCTCCCGTACTTGAGCTTGCCACAGTTAATCTCTTTATCTTCTGAGGCTCAATTACCTTAGCATCAATTTCAAGCCATGTATTGATGCCTATTGCATGTTCATTTAAATACTGCTCCCTTAATACCTCAATAGTAGGATTTTCAGCAATCTTAATATACAATCCGCTGAAATCACCATAGAAAATATCATCATCATCCATAGCATCTGTAATTTCAACAGGCTTTCCAAGCAAAGTCCACTGACCGTTGCCCGTTGTATAATCTCTTTCAAGGAGATAATTACCCTGACCATCCTTAAGCTTTCTGATTTTACTCTTAGTTTTAGGATTCATAATCCAGCGGCAGTTTTTCTGTAATGCCTGCTTAATGCTGTCCTGCAAATCAATTAAACCATCAGCATTTAAAGCAGTTACACTTGCTTCTACACTTGATAAGCCTTCAATATGTCCTTCTGTACCCTTTAAAAGCTCAGTTTCAAGCCAATCAACAATAGCTTCCGCAACCTTACTCACAATATAAGGGAATAAATCAAACTGACTATTGTTTAATAAGCTCTTTGACACTTTTGTTAATGCACCTGAAAGGAAGCCTGTTAAACTTACACTTCTAAAACTTGCACTTGTACTGCTAAGTCCCTTAAACTCTTCAGCATAAGCCATTGTAATCTTGCCTTCACTTTCATCATATACGGGGAAATTTAATGTGCCGCCCATATTATACTTGGTTGCATAGGCAAAAATGTTACATCTGTCCTTTACCTCCTCAAGTATTTTGTTGGCAATTCTTGTAGGAATTACAGCATTGTTACCACTTACAGTCCAATTACTGTCAGCTCTTGTTTCCGCATCAATGTCAATGTTTCTGATGTAGTTTACAAAAGCTCTCTCCTCAGCTTCTGCAGCCTTTTCATCATCTCTTTTTTCCTCAGGCATCTTTTCAATATCACTTCCATAGTCCCTGCGGCACTTTTCAATAGTGTCAATTAACGCTCTTACTTCACTTTCAAGGGCTTCAAACTTTTCCTTTTCCTCAGGTGTAAAGGCTCTCTCTTCCTCCATTGCCTTATTTGTAAGGCTGTCAAGGTCAATTAATTTATTGTTTCTCTGCTCAACCAAAGCCTTTAAATTCTCTTTGTTTTTTAACATTTTACATCCTCCTTTTTTATTTACACCATCTTAAGATACTCAACTCTTGCTTTATACCCTTCAACATTTTTCATTTCAGGCTTATCAATCATACATCTGTCTTCAATACTGATTTTTTCATATCCTCTGTATTCAATTTCGGTAGGCTCATTATCTCTTACTTCCACGGATGTTGACATATAGGCAGGTGTCTTGTGTATTAAAAGGCTTATTTCATTTAATTTAAACCTTTCAAGCTCTCTTTCCTCTATATCCTCATTGCTGTCCCTTTCAAACTTGTCCTTTAATACCACAAAGCCAAAGCTCCATCCCTTAGCCTTATGTATTCTAAGCTCTTCAACTGTTTTTTCATCTGTTATTACAGCCTTGCCGTAAAGCCCTATATTGTCCTCCCTAAGTTCAAGATTACCGCTTAAAGTATCGGCAACCTTTCTGCCCTTATCGTGGTCTATAAGCATTTCTATAGCTCTGTGCTCTCTTTCGGCATCTTTTATTGCCGCGTCAAAGGCACCTGCTTTAACCTTTTCAACAAATTTTTTCTTGAAACTGTATAAGGGCTTTGAATATCTTTCAACAGCATTTATATAACCCGATACAACAGCCTCATTTTTAGACCTTATTTCAATATTCATAAGCCACTGAATCACTCCTCAATTTTTATAAAAGGGTTAGCCATTAACATACGTTTTTCCCTTTCAATTTCTCTTTCCATTTCCTTCAGCATTGCAGCGATATAAAATTTTTTTGTTATGATACTTCCTTCCGCTATAACATTTGGGTCTGTTCCTCTTAATGCAAAGAAAGCACAAGCCGCTGTTTCCATATCGCTCTCAATCAGTTTTTTACCTTTTCAATTGTTACATCATCAATTACAGCCTTCACAGCCTGTCCCAGACTAACTCTGTCACCTACGGAAAATATTTTTGCAACAACTCCAACGGGATTATTTTCACATTCAAATTTTTCAAGTACATCCTTATCGTGCAGCTCAGGCATTGCCAAATAAATAAGGTTGTCCCACAGCTCCATAATAGGTGCTTCACTGTCCATATTATTGATTTCTTCCAAGACAGCTTCTGCCGAAGGCTTTTTAATCACAAGCTCCTCATTGCCGCCTGCAATCTTGTATATAATAGGTTCATTTGCCTTTTTATCCTTTGCCGCCTTAATTAATAATAATTTGTCTAATGTACTAATATTTGCTTTCATTTTCGTAAACTCCTTTTATTAAAATTTAATTGTCTTTTAAATAATAAAATAGCCACACGTTCAACGTGCGGCTATTTTACAACCAAAAAAGCATGAAAAACTCCAATGTCTGCGACCACATTAATATAATAACATTTATAATTGTGTCTTTTTGTGCTTCTTTGTGTTTTTTTGTGCTTTTTTGTGTCTTTATTTTATAAATTTTTCAATTCTTTTTAAAGCATCTCTGTGTTTATGCCTTACATAGTCATAAGCATATCCTATTTCTCTTGATACCTTTTTTAAACTTTTACCCCCTATATATTTACCAAGAAGTATTGAACTCATAGGCTTATTAAGTTTATTTATTGTATTCCTTATTTCCCTCATTTTTTTTAATGCAAGAGCTTTTTCTTCATCTTCCATTTCGCAGGTATCAAGCATTTCCCTTAATTTCTGATATTGAGTTAAATAATCCTTAGCCTTCATTATCCTACCACCTTATATATTATTTATTTTTAAACTTCTGGTCCATTTCATCTCTGGAGTATATTATCATAAGATATATCGCTATAATTGTTAGAACATTTATTCCGGGTATAAAATACATAAGTAACCTCACAATAGAATTAATTACAGTGTTTAAGATTCCCCTATAAATTAAGTATCCATTTTTCTTAATTGTTGTCTTACATATAAAGCGTGTTCTTCACCCATAATCAGCAGCAACATTGATATAGAAATATGTAATCTTAATAAAAACATCAGTCCACCTCCTTTACAACGTATAATACGGAGTATCAGTCCTGCCAAGCAAATAGTCAACAGTACAGCCATATTCCTCTGCAAATGCTATTACATCATCAATGGTGGTTTCGTAATTATCTATTGCATCATTACCTGTAATGTAGTCAAAGTAGGGGATATAATTCACAGACTCCATATGTACTTCATTGTTATCCTTCCGCATTATATCCACGGCTCTTTTTTTAACCGTTTCGCATAATTCACAACTAAGCCTTCCTTTTCTTTTTAAAAAATTAAACATCACTCCACCTCCAACAGCTTGGGATTGCTATGAATATTGCCGACTACTATGCACGATGTTAAATATGTATCATCCTCACTAATCCCTAAGTCAAATGCAGTAACATAAGCATCGGGCTCAGTTGCATATTTAAAGTCAAACCCAAAAGCCGTACTTCCCTCAACAACAAGTAACTCATTATCGGTTGTGTCTTTTATTATATCCCCCTCAAAAATCTTAGTACCGTTCTTATCCAGTAAGCCTGTATACTGTCCGATAGTTTCAGGAACGACTGTCACACAACAACGGGCATTTGAGTGTCCTACTTGTATTTGCCAATCTCCATCACTATACTGCACCGGTACACCATATACCCACTCGCCATTATACTTTCCTTTGCCTCTAAAAAGTATTTCTCTCATTCCTGCTCCTCCTTAATAAAAATCTTTTTAATCTTATTAAGCCAATTATCTAATATTTGTTCAAACTCAATTTGTGAAATAATTTCAATTTCATTAGTTTTATGTTCTATATAAGAATCAGACCAAATACTATAAATTTCATTGTCAAAAAATAATTCCTTACATTTTAAAATGTCTGTCACTTTATAAATTTTACCAATTACAAAGCCATCATTTGCTTTATAATATTTGCCTACATATTCTTCAAAATTTGTTAAAAGTTCTTTCTCTTTTTCTCTTCTCAGCTTTTGTAATTTCTGTATTTCTCTATCAATATCTGCTAATGTCATTTATGTTCTCCTGTTTCATCATATCAAGCGTTCTCTTGATTTTCGCAATCTTGATTTCATTTAATTTTTCGTCAGGTATGTGCAACAAATACTTTACCTGCTCAAGCATAATTTCTACGTCTGCTATTTCCTCTGTGGCATTTTCAATTGCTTCTTCCTCTGATATTTGTTTTGATGACGGTTGTCCCCCTTCAAGTATCCTTATAAGTTTTGTAATAGCTTTTGTAGCTTCTGACATCTCCTCAATCAATATAATCGATTGTGATTTAAAACCATAATGGTCAGCTATTCTATGTATGTCATTTATCATTGTTAATCCCCCTCATCCAATTTTTACAACCAAAATCATCATCTACCCATTCATCGCAATAATCGCTGTCTGAGTTTACACAGTATCCGTCATAGTAATATTCGCAGTCACTGCAGAACGGACAAGGTTTTAATTCTTTGTTTTCTGCCATAATCTCACTCCTCCATCAACTTGTCCCAACAATCGGAACAATATAAATAGTCATAGCACGTTGATTTTAATTGAGGATAAATATTACAAGGGCGGCTTATAAACGGATAACCTTTTACACCTTTTTTTGCATTCGGAAACTTTTCAAAAAAATCCTCCTTGTAAGTTTTCTGCGGATGCTCATCTGACCATTTCTGCACAATTTCAATAGCCATTTCAGTGTACTTAATTTCAAAGTCGAAGCAGCTGTATTCTTCGCTATTGTTAATACTGCTAAGAGGGCAGTTATTGCAACTACTAATAATACAATTCTTTGTCATCCTCGCCTTTTCCTTCAAATAATTTTTTGTAATACTGCAATCAATTTTCATAATTGCACCTCCTGTATAATTCTCTTACTATTCCGCATACTATTATTTCATTCACCTATATTATGCCTACTCTTATATTCATCCCACGTTTCGTTATAATAACATCTGCCATATATATACCTTTGTGCAAATTCTAATTGCATTTTATTAGGCACAATTCCTTTTTTGTCATTCCTCTCAGCCTGAGCATAGATAGAAAAATTCTTGCAGATATTCTTTAACTGCTGTATTCTGCTATCTGCTTCTTCTAAGTCCTTGCGAACTAAAGTGTATATAAAAACCTTGCTTTTAGGAATTTTATATTTATCAAACAACTCTACAAGCCTTTCAAAATATTGTAACT
>DBGCRA010000104.1:0-24714 GCA_048359195.1 Candidatus Gallispira sp. | reverse complement strand
TTAATTTGTAATTTTTGTTATTTTTTTAAATCAAAATGGTCATTTTTAGATACATATGTTCTTTGACTTCTTTTTATATTGTATTTATCTCACTTTTGACAAAAAAGTAGAGAGGACTTAATTCAAATCCTCTCTACTTTTATATCGATATTTATAAAACTATTCTTTTTCCAAAATCTCAATAAGCTGTTTTATATTTTTTTTGCCAAACTGTGGCTTGTTTGAATTAATGACCATACAAGGTACACTCATTACATTGTATTTTTCTCTCATTTCACTGAAATAATTAAGGTCATAGACTTCTGCAGTCACATTTTTATTAACTGATGCAATCTTTTGTGCAGCAGTTACAAGCTCAGGACACATTGTGCAAGATAAAGATACCATAATTTTAATATCCTTAGGTTTATCAATTTGCATTATTCTGTCCTTTGATTCCTCATCAATAGCCTGCCCCTCTCCTGCAGCATTATAAAGACCTAATATAAATGAAGTAAACTCATGACCACCGGGCACACCATGAAAAGCAAGTCCTGTTTCACTGCCATCTTCCCTACATACCTTCACACAAGGCATATCAGAACCATCTGATAAAATCTCAACGCTTAATTTATCTGTAAGCCCTGAAAGCTCCTCCATATAATTTTTCAGTTCTGTAGAAACAGGGCGTTCATCAAGATATAATCTTAAAATAATACTGTTTTCCATTTTTGAAAAAACAGTATTAAGCTGTGTAAGCACATCATCTGAAAAAATACTGCTGTCAGATTTATTTACTGCCTTTTCTTCCTTATCAGGCTGTTCAGGCTTTAAGCCTGTTTTTTCCTGCATTTTTGCCGAATACTTTTCAAGCTCAGTTGCCGCCTGTGCACCGTCACCACAAGCTGTTATTACCTGTCTTAAGCCCTTTTCACAAACATCTCCGGCAGCATATATGCCGTCAACACTTGTCTTTTGGCTTTTATCAGTAATAACATATCCTCTGTCAGTAAGCTCCACTAAACCCTTTATAAGCTGAGTTTCAGGCTCATATCCCGCAAATACAAACACGCCAAAGCCCTTGTTGTTTTTGTATTCTGTTACTTTACCACTGATTTTATCTCTGTAAATCAAGGTATCAAGAACATTATTACCCCTTACTGAAAGCACCTCTGTATTTGTAAGCACAGAAATTTTCTCATGGTTTCTGGCGTGGTCAGCAGTTGACTGTGCACAACTAAAATCATTGCCTCTTATAAGAATAGTAACATGACTTGCGTATTTTGTTAAAAATACACCTTCTTCCGCTGCAGCAAAGCCACCGCCTAGAACAAAGACTTCCTTTCCATCAAAAAACTCTCCGTCACAGGTTGCACAATAAGCAACGCCATGTCCTTTAAATTCCTGTTCGCCTTCAAAGCCTACACTTCTTGGGTGGGCACCTGTAGCAATAAGAATACCAAAGCACTCAAGAATACCTTTATCGGTGTAAACCTTTTTAATATCCTCCGAAATATCAAGTTTTTCCGCATTGGCTATCATAAACTCAGCACCAAAGCTCTGTGCCTGCTTACGCATATTTTCGGTAAGTGTTTTACCGTCAATACGTTCAATTCCCGGATAATTTACAACCTCTGATGTGATTGTAATCTGTCCCCCGAAATGTTCTTTTTCAATAACTACAACTCTGTATTTTGCCCGTGCAAGATAAATCGCAGCAGTAAGTCCTGCAGGACCTCCGCCTACAATTATAACATCATATAAATTTTTATTGTTTATCATAACATTCCCACTAAATCAAGACTTGGCTTAAGAGTATCTGCACCCGGCTGCCATTTTGCCGGGCAAACCTCATCACCATGCTCATGTACAAACTGACTTGCCTGAAGTCTGCGGAAAAGCTCATCGGCATTTCTGCCTACGTTTCCTGCATTAACTTCATATACAACTATTTTACCCTCAGGATTTACAATAAAGCTGCCTCTTTCTGCAAGTCCATCTGCTTCAATATATACCTCAAAATCCTTTGCTAAAGCATGAGTTGGGTCTGCAAGCATTGGATATTCAATCTTTTTAATACGGTCAGACGCATCATGCCAAGCCTTATGAACAAAATGGGTATCGCATGAAACAGAATAAATTTCGCAGCCTGCTGCCTTAAAATCATCATACTTATTAGCTAAATCCTCAAGCTCTGTAGGACAAATAAATGTAAAATCAGCAGGATAGAAAAAGAATACACTCCACTTACCGAGTATATCAGCTTTAGTTACTGTTTTAAATTCACCCTTAACATAAGCCTGAACAGAAAAATCACTTACTTCCTTATTAATCATAGACATAAAAATTTCCTCCGTAATATTAATTAGTTAGCTTTTGCTAACTAATTTTGATTTTATCACACATATATTAAAATGTCAATATTTTAAAAAAATATTATTACAACAAAAAAATATCAATTTACAACAATAACTTCACACTTTTCTCATTCTCAACCTAAAGCAACATCCAAAATCATCATAACAACAAATCCGAAAGCAAACATAAGCGTTCCTACATTAGAATGCTCACCTTCAGACATTTCAGGTATAAGCTCTTCAACTACAACATACATCATTGCCCCGGCAGCAAAGCTTAAAAAATATGGTAATACAGGCACAATAAAATCTGCAAGCAATATGGTAATCAATGCACCCACAGGCTCAACAGCTCCCGACAAAGTTCCATATAGAAAAGATTTGCCCTTACTCACTCCCTCAGCACGCAATGGCATCGATATAATTGCACCCTCGGGAAAATTTTGAATTGCAATTCCCAAAGAAAGAGCAATAGCTCCCATATAAGTAATATTACTGTTTCCCAAAACATATCCCGCATAAACTATTCCAACTGCCATTCCCTCAGGCAGATTATGAAGTGTAACCGCCAAAACAAGCATTGTTGTTTTTCTCAAGCTGCTTTTAGGTCCTTCAGCCTCATCACTGTTCATATGCAAATGTGGAATTATATGGTCAAGCAGCAACAAGAACAAAATACCAACAGCAAAGCCAATAGAAGCAGGAATAAAAGATAATTTCCCCATACCTTCAGACTGTTCAATAGAGGGTATTAAAAGGCTCCATACCGAAGCAGCTACCATAACACCTGCCGCAAAGCCGGTTAAAGCTCTCTGCACAATTTTTTTCATTGAATTTTTCATAAAAAATACACAGGCGGAGCCAAGCAAAGTACCCATAAAAGGTATAAACAAAATCTCTAACATAATTTCACCCTCCATTTTGTTATACAACATATTCTATTTAAAATTATAACCTAATTATAATCATATAACACAATGTTCCCACAAAAACACTTAAAAGAGTATTTTTCTTATATAAGTAAGTTAATATGGTTGCACCAACTCCCACAAATGCAGGAATACCTGTATAAATACTGCTAAATAACACGTCCTTCAAACAATATATAACCAATACAGCCATAACCGCCGAAGGCGAAACTTTACCTAAGTATTTTATTATATCAGGCGTCTCTTTTTTACCGCCAAACAATATAAATGGTATTGCCCTTATTATAAAAGAGCATAATCCGCAAAGCAGAATAACACCCACAATTTTAAAATTAATATTCATTTCAATTCCTTTGTATATTCTTAAATTTTCTTTTTAATATAAGCAACAGCATAGTAACAATTAGAGCAGGAAAAATAAACTTATCTGCACCCAGTACAAATAAAGCTATTACTCCGATTACCAATCCCAATATAGACGAGCTATGGTCTTTTTCCGTTCTCCATCGGTCAATAAGTATTGTCACAAATAATGCAGTCATACAAAAATCAATGCCCTTAAAATCAAAGGGTAAAAAATGCCCTAAAAGACCGCCTATAATTGTACCTGAAATCCAGTATATTCTCGCCAATAAAGCTACATAAAAGAGATATTTGGTTTCATCAATATCCTTTGGCATTTTATTCTCATTATCTACCGAGCAATATAAAGCATAAGTTTCATCAGTAAGACTAAATATCATATATGGATATAATTTTCCTGCCTTTTTAAACTTATCTATATAAGCAATTCCGTAAAACAACATTCTGCTGTTCATAAATATTGCAGTTAAAACTATTGTAAGGACAGATGCCCCTGTACTCAAATAATCCACCAAAACATATTGAAAAGCACCCGTATATACAGTTTGACTGACAAGCCATGACCAGATAAAATTGTAGCCTGCATCATACATCATAATTCCAAAAACAATGCTTAAAAACTCATAGCTAAAAAATATAGGCAGAGAATTTAGAAATGCAAATTCAAAGGTTTTGTTTTTACATATTCTCATATATTTCATTCCTTCTTCAGTATGTTTGGAATTTATTAAAAAAAGGAAACTATTTCATCAATATCCTTTCTCTTAGGCGCATTAGGTTCTATGTTTCTATAACCCAATGCAATAACTGCCACAATCTCCTGAGTATCGGGAATACTAAGTTCTGACCTTAATATTTCAGCATCACGGATACCCATAATAAGCGTATCAAGACCAAGCTCCCTTGCTTTTAATATAAGATTTTCATTTTGAAGCCCCAAATCATAAGCACCCCACTCATCACCAATTTCATTTACGGAATTTCCGTCATTATCAAAGCCTGAAATTGACTTTTCAAATGCTGTAACAATAAACACCGGTGCATTAGCAGAATTTTTCTGATTAAATTCAGGCAGACACTTATTCCTTATAAATTCCACCTTATCCGCTGACATTATTACATAATATCTTCCTGTCTGAGAATTTTTCCATGACGGAGCCTTCTGTGCAGCCCCTATTATTTCTTCAATTACAGACTTTTCAATTGTTGTTCCTGACTTATAAACTCTTATACTTCTTCTTGCTTCGATTAAATTACTAAATTCCATTAATATAGCCTCCTTTATGTTATATTTAAAATTTATCTGTCAGTAATTATATCACAAAACATTCCCATATTCAACCAAATCAAATCTCTTTCAAAATATTATATATTAATTTAATTAACCCATATAGAAATAATTTCAATTCTATGATATACTTAACTCGTTTAATAACAAAAACCATATAAGGGAGCAGAAATTTATGTTCACCTTAAAAGATAATACAGTTAATGCAAAAGGACTTTGGGGATTTTATTCAAAAATGCCGCTCACTAATATAAATAGTTGAATATTGAAACAAATTGTATTTTGTTGTATAATATATATTATTAAGTTATGGGGTGATATTGTGGACAGTAAAATAATAGATAATATTGAATACACATTAAAGGAAGAGCTTGAAGATGTAATTAAAAAGGGTAGCAAAGTGTCTATTATTGCTGCCAGCTTTTCTATGTATGCTTATGAAGCTTTAAAGAAAAAACTTAATAATATTGATGAATTGAAATTTATTTTTACATCGCCTACATTTGTATCTGATAAGGTAAGTGATGAAAAGAGAGAGTTTTTTATCCCTAAAAGAGATAGAGAGCGAAGTTTATATGGTACTGAGTTTGAAGTAAGGCTTAGAAATGAGCTTACTCAGAAAGCTATATCAAAGGAATGTGCGAACTGGATAAACAAAAAGGTTAAATTTAAGACCAATACAACAAACAGGAGGATGCCCGGGTATATTTATGTAGAAAATGGCGAGGAAAAATATGCCTATAACCCAATAACAAATTTTACAACAGATGGAATCGGCTGTGGTCACAGTAATGAAGTATTTAGCTTTATAAATAAAGTAGATGACTCTAATGTAAAAATATATAAACATAAGTTTAATGAATTGTGGAATGATAAAAGCTTGCTGAAGGACGTAACTGAAGAAGTTTTAAATAAAATTAATGCAGTTTATAAAGAAAACTCAGCAGAGTTCATATATTATATTACCCTTTACAACATTTTTAAAGACCATATTGATGAAATGAATGAAGATGTACTGCCAAATGAGGCTATTGGTTTAAAGAAAAGTAAAATTTGGAATATGCTTTATGATTTTCAAAAAGATGCAGTTACAGCAATAATAACAAAGCTTGAAACTTATAATGGTTGTATTTTGGCGGATAGTGTAGGACTTGGTAAGACATTTACTGCTCTTGCTGTCATTAAGTATTATGAGAGCAGAAATAAGAGTGTGCTTGTGCTTACACCTAAGAAGCTTAATAATAACTGGATAATGTATAAGGCTAATTATATAAATAATCCTATTCATAGTGATAGATTAAGATATGATGTGTTTTATCACACTGACTTGTCAAGAGAAAAGGGTGAAACTAACGGACAAGAGATTAGTAGGATAAATTGGAGTGCTTATGATTTAGTAGTAATAGATGAGTCTCATAATTTCAGAAATGGCGGAAATTCTGATGAAGAGAAGGATAACCGTTATGATAATCTGATGAAGAGAATTATAAAGCCGGGAGTTAAGACTAAGGTGCTTATGCTGTCAGCTACACCTGTGAATAACAGATTTAATGATTTAAAAAATCAGCTTGCTCTTGCTTATGAGGGCAATTCAGAGCAAATTAATGATAAACTGAATATAAAGAGAAGTATAGATGATGTATTCAAAAATGCTCAGGCTGCTTATAACAAGTGGGAGAAGCTTGAAGAAAATGAAAGAACGACAAGTACACTTCTGAAAATGCTTGATTTTGACTTTTTTGAAATTCTGGACAATGTTACAATAGCAAGATCAAGAAAACATATACAGAAATATTATGATATGACACAGATAGGAGGCTTTCCCGAAAGAAATGCTCCGATTTCTTTACGTCCTAAACTTACCTTAAAAGAGGGGGCAATTACATACAATGAAATTTATAATATACTTGATAAATTACAATTAAGTGTATATACCCCAGCCTTGTATATTCATAAAAGCAAGTGGGATTTGTACGATGTAAATGAGGAAAAATTTTCAAGATTTGGACGTGAGAAAGGTATTAAAAAACTTATGTCTATAAATCTCCTTAAAAGACTTGAAAGTTCTGTATATTCATTTAAGCTTACTATAGATAGAATAGTTGAACTGATAACCAAGAATATTAAGTTGATTGATGCCATGACAGGCAGAATATTTGGGAAAACTTTAGTATTAAGAGAAGAAGATTTTGAAAGTGATGATATTGACTATGATTCTAACTTATTTATAAATAATATGGATATTGATATAAGAGATATGGATTATATATCATGGAAAAGGGATATGGAAAATGATTTGTATCTTCTTTATGAACTTCAGGCTAAAATTGGAGCAATACCTTATAAGAATGATGAGAAACTGTATGAGCTTTTTGATATTATTGACAAAAAGCAGACTAATCCTATAAATGAAGGCAATAAGAAAATAATTATATTTACTGCGTTTTCAGACACAGCAGAATATTTATATGAAAATGTAAGTAAGTACGTAAAGGACAAATATGGACTTGAAACTGCTCTTGTTACAGGCAACAGAGATACTTCAACACTTAAGCTTAAAAGTAATGATATGAATACAATACTAACATATTTTTCACCAATATCAAAGGATAAGGCATCACTAATTGAAAATGATGATAGAGAGATTGATGTGCTTATAGCAACAGATTGTATTTCAGAGGGTCAGAATTTGCAGGATTGCGACTATCTTATAAATTATGATATTCATTGGAACCCTGTAAGAATAATACAGAGATTTGGACGAATTGACAGAATTGGCAGTAGAAACAAGGTTATACAGCTTGTTAATTTTTGGCCTGATATTGATTTGGATGATTATATTAATTTAAAGTCAAGAGTTGAAGCAAGAATGAGAATATCTGTAATGTCCTCAACAGGTGATGATGATCTTATAAATATCAATGAAAAGGGTGACCTTGAATACAGAAAGAAACAGCTTGAAAGGTTACAGAAGGAAAATGTTGACCTTGAAGATATGAATGAGGGTATGTCTATTACAGATTTAGGTCTTGGTACATATAAGTTGGATTTAATTGAATATATGAAAACAAATCCCGGTATAGACAGAAGCCCTTTAGGTTTGCATGCTGTTGTAAAAGGTGAGAAGCCGGGTGTTATTTATGTGCTTAAAAATATTAACGATGGAGTAAATATTGAAAATAAAAACAGACTTCATCCTTATTACCTTGTTTATATGGGAGCGGATGGAAATGTAATCGCCAATCATTTAGAGCCTAAGAATATTATAGATAATATGTCCTTGCTTTGTAAAAACCATCAAAAGCCTGATGTTGAGCTTTGCAAAGAGTTTAATTTAGAAACCGGAGATGGCAGGAAGATGGACAAGTATTCCGATTTGCTTGGAGATACTATTGAGTCTATAATAGAAACTAAGGATGAAAATGATATTATGAGTTTTTTGAAGGGCGAAGAAGTAAGCTTTGTTGATGGTGGTATTAAGGGACTTGATGATTTTGAACTTATTTGCTTTCTTGTTGTGAAGTAGGGTTTGTATAGAGGGGGAGTTTGTATGTTGGGGCTGCCGGTTAGAACTGAAATAAGAAAACCTATCTCAAAAGAAATTATATATAAGAGCTTTCCTGAAATGAGGGGAGATAAAAGAAAAAATTTTGAGGCTGATATAAGCAGGGTTATAATAACAAATGAATTATCTCAAAATACATTGAATATCAGCAAGGGTGAAAAAATTAACAAGATATTTGTGATACAATTACAGTTAAAGAAGACAAATTACAGTAAAAAGAATATTGATATTATATTCAGATTATTTAAGCAAAGTATTGTCCTTTTGTTGTGTTTTGCGGGTAAAGAAAAGGTTGTTATTAATTACAGTAAAGACATTGAAACTGATTGGCTTAATGAGGGAGAATTTAGATTTTTTCTAAGTGGTACTAATTTGGATAGTCTGTTTGAAAATATGGTTAAACAGGTTGGTAATATTGTGGTTGATGAGAATAAGAGCCTTAAAGAACAGATAGATGCTGATGAACAAAGACGTAAATTATTAAAGCAGATAGAGAGTTTGGATAAAAAGGCTTGGAAAGAGAGAAATCCTAAGAAGAAGTTTGAGATAGTGCAAGAGATAAATAGATTGAAGAAAGGAAATGCAGAATAAAAATGGACAAACTGAAAATGCAAACAAAGAACAAAGCTGATGAAAATTACAAAAAACTGGCTGAATTATTTCCAAATGCGGTGACTGAAACTATTGTTGATGGTGAAGTTGTGCGTGCAATAGACAAGGATGTATTAATGCAGGAAATATCAACAAAGGTTGTTGAGGGCAGAGAGGAACGCTATCAGTTTACGTGGCCTGACAAAAAGAAGTCTACATTACTTGCTAATTCTCCTATAAACAAGACACTAAGACCTTGCAGAGAAGAAAGTGTAGATTTTGATAACACTGAAAATCTTTACATTGAGGGAGATAACCTTGAAGTATTAAAGCTTTTACAGGAAACATATTTAGGCAAGATTAAAATGATTTACATAGACCCTCCATACAATACAGGAAATGATTTTGTATATGAGGATAATTTTGCTCAAAGTATGGATGAATATATGGATAATAGTGGGCAGTATGATGAGGAAGGTAACAGACTTGTTAAAAATTTGGAGGGTAATGGCAGATTTCATACTGATTGGCTTAATATGATTTATCCCAGATTGAAGATAGCTAAGGATTTATTGTCTGATGATGGAGTTATTTTTATAAGTATTGATGATAATGAAGTTGATAATTTAAAGAAGATATGTAATGAATTATTTGGGGTAAATAATTTGGTGGCTGAAATACCATGGCAGTCAAGAGCTTCAATCCAAAACGATACAGATTTTAGCATAAATCATGAGTATATATGTGTATATGCTAAGAATAGAAGGAAAGAAAATAGAAGATTAAAAGAATCAAATTATATGGAGTGGCATAAAAAAGATAGTTTTGTATGTAAACCATTACCTCTTGATATGGATAAATTTAGTAATCCTGATAATGACCCTAGAGGTCCATGGAAAGCTGATCCATTTGATGCTCCGCATATAAGACCTAATTTAACATACCCTATAGTAAATCCCAATACGGGAGACCAGCACCTCCCACCTCGTGGGAGGTGCTGGAGAATTTCTCCGGAGAAATTCTCCAGTGCCTTAAAAGATAATCGTATTATTTGGACAAATAATGGTACCGGACGTCCACAATTAAAAGTTTTTTATAATGAAAAAAAAGAATTTGGCTCTATAGATAATTCTTGGTTTACTGCTGAAAGGATAGGTACATCTACAAATGGTACAAAGGAATTAATGCAATTATTTGAAGGTATATCATATTTTGATACACCTAAGCCAACATCATTATTAAGAAAATTAATCACTTTAGCTAATGTAGAAAGCGAGGATATAATTTTAGACTTCTTCTCCGGTTCAGCAACAACAGCCCACGCTGTAATGCAGTTAAATGCAGAGGATGGCGGAAACAGAAAATTTATAATGGTACAATTGCTTGAAGAAACTGATGAAAAAAGTGAAGCATACAAAGCCGGTTATAAAAATATTTGTGAGATAGGCAAAGAAAGAATAAGACGAGCAGGTAATAAAATTAAAGAAGAAAGTCCTTTACTTACACAAAATCTTGACACAGGTTTCCGCTTCTTAAAATGTGACAGTTCAAATATGAAAGATGTTTATTATACTCCTGAAAGTATGAACATAGATTTGTTTGGCACAACTGTTGATAATATTAAAGAGGACAGAACTCCTGAGGATTTATTGTTCCAAGTAATGATTGATTTGGGTGTGCTTTTATCAAGTAAGATAGAAGAAGAAGAAATAAACGGAAAGAAAGTGTTTAGTGTTGCTGACGGCTATTTATTAGCTTGTTTTTATGATAATGTTAGTGAAGATACAATTACTGAAATTGCTAAAAGAAAACCTTATTATTTTGTAATGAGAGATAGTTCTATGGCAAATGACAGTGTTGCAGTTAATTTTGAACAGATTTTTGAGACATATAGCAAAGACACAGTAAGGAAGGTGTTGTAATATGGCTAATAATAAAAATAATGAAAATAATATACACAGTTCTACTGCCGAATATCTTATGTATATTGCTTCTGTAGGTGACGACCCAAGAAATATAGAAATGAGATATGAAGATGAAAATATATGGCTTACACAAAAGCTGATGGCAACATTATATGACGTAGATGTTCGTACAATAAATTACCATATTAAAAAGATTTTCCGTGACAGTGAATTACAGGAAAATTCAGTTATCCGAAAATTTCGGATAACTGCGGATGACGGGAAAATATATAATACAAATCACTACTCACTTGAAATGATTATTGCAGTAGGCTTTAAGGTAAACTCAGAAAGAGCTGTTCAATTTCGTAAATGGGTAAATCAGGTGGCAAAGGATTATACAATAAAAGGCTGGGTAATGGATGTAGAGCGAATTAAAAAAGGCACTTATTTGACTGAAAAATATTTTGATGAACAGCTTGAACGTATAAGGGAAATTCGTGCAAGTGAGAGAAAGTTTTATCAGAAGGTCACCGATTTGTATGCAACGGCTATCGATTATGATAAAACAGCTGCGGCAACAAAGCGTTTTTATTCAACAATTCAAAATAAAATGCACTTTGCGGTTCACGGACACACAGCGGCGGAATTGATTGTGGAAAGGGCTGATCACAAAAAAGAAAATATGGGGCTTACTACATGGTCAGATGCACCTGCCGGGAAAATAAAAAAGAGTGATGTGACTATTGCAAAAAACTATTTATCCGAATTTGAAATGAATCAGCTTAACCGTATGGTATCTGCATATTTGGACTTTGCTGAAAGTATGACATTAAGACATATTCCATTGACAATGCACGATTGGGAAATTAGACTGAATGGGTTTATTGAAATGTTTGAGTATGGTTTGTTAAAAGATGCAGGCAAGGTATCAGCTGAAATTGCAAAAATTCATGCTGAAACAGAATTTGAAAAATATCGTGTTATTCAAGACAAGCTTTTTATGTCGGATTTTGACAGGTATATGCTGGAATTGGAAGAAATGACAAAGATAAAAAGCGATAAGTGAATGGCAGGGAGTGAATAAAAAGGTGAAAAATTATATAATTTCACTATTAACACTCTCAAATTAATAATCAAGCTTTACCTTGATTTAAGGAGGCAACATTAATATGCGTTTTAATTTTAAAATACAGCAATACCAAACTGATGCAGTCAATGCCGTTGTTAATGTGTTTAACGGACAAGGACATTATGACAGAGTAAGATATATAAGAGATTTGGGAAAAGTAAAGTCAAAGTCTGCACAGATGACTATTACTGACAATGGCGATAATGATGCCGATGTCTACGATGAATATGATGAAACCGGCTATAAAAATGAGAATATTGAGCTGACTGATGAGGAACTTTTAAACAATATTCGTGATATTCAGAGTATTAACAATATTAAGCTTTCGACTGATCTTGTAAAAGATTTAGGCGGATGCAGTCTTGATATAGAAATGGAAACAGGTACAGGTAAAACCTATGTTTATATAAAAACTATGTTTGAACTTAATAAGCTGTATGGCTGGAGTAAGTTTATTGTTGTTGTGCCTTCTATTGCTATTCGTGAAGGTGTTAAAAAGAGTTTTGAAATGACTGAAAGCCACTTTATGGAGCATTATGGTAAAAAGGCAAGATATTTTGTATATGACAGCTCTGATTTGAATAAGCTTGACAGTTTTTCCAGCAGCTTCGGTATTAATGTAATGATTATTAATACTCAGGCATTTGCAAGAGAATTTAAAGAAGGTGCCAAAAACAAAAACAGCCTTATTATGTATAGTAAGAGAGACGAATTTGGTTCTCGCCGTCCTATTGATGTTATAAAAGCTAACAGACCTATTATAATTTTAGACGAGCCACAAAAGATGGGCGGTGAGGTTACACAAGCAACACTTAAAAAATTTAGTCCACTGTTTTGTCTTAATTACTCTGCAACTCATAAGGTACAGCACAATCTTGTTTATGTTCTTGATGCCCTTGATGCTTATAATGAAAAGCTGGTTAAAAAGATTGAAGTTAAGGGATTTGAGATTAAGAATTTCAGAGGGACTAATTCATATATGTATCTTGATGATATAATATTGTCTAAAAATAAGCCACCTATGGCAAGGATTGAATTTGAAATCAATTTTAACAAGTCCATTAATCGTGAATCGAGAATATTGGGCGTAAATGATGATTTGTATTATGAGTCTAAAGAAATGGAGCAGTATAGAGGATATACAATTTCTGAAGTTGACCCTATAAGTGCAACTGTTACATTTACTAACGGTGAAGTCTTGTGTAAAGGTGATGTTGTAGGTGATATATCTGAAAAAGATATGAGGCGTGTTCAAATAAGAGAAACCATAAAATCTCATTTTGAAAAAGAAGAAAAGCTTTTTAACAGAGGAATTAAGACATTATCACTGTTTTTTATTGATGAGGTTGCCAAGTATCGTCAGTATGATGAGGATGGTAATGAATTGCTTGGCGAATATGGCAAAATGTTTGAACAGGAGTATATTTCTCTTTTAAATGAGTACAGAACATTTTTTAATCCTGATTATATGAATTATCTTGACAGTGTTGATGTTTCCGGAATTCATAAGGGATATTTTAGTATAGATAAAAAGACAGGTCATTCTGTTGACAGTAAACTTAAAAGAGGTTCAGAATTCTCTGATGACATTTCAGCTTATGATTTGATTTTAAAGAATAAGGAAAGATTATTGAGTTTTGAAGAGCCAACACGATTTATTTTTTCTCATTCAGCTTTAAGAGAAGGTTGGGACAATCCTAATGTTTTTCAGATTTGTACCTTAAAGCATAGTGACAGTGCCACTCAAAAGCATCAGGAGGTAGGCAGAGGTTTAAGACTTTGCGTTAATCAGCAGGGAAATAGAATGGATTTTGAAAGTTGTGGTGCTGAAGTACATGATATTAATTTACTTACTGTTATAGCAAGTGAAAGCTATGCTCCTTTTGTATCTGATTTGCAGAAACAAATTAAAAATGTTCTTTATGACAGACCAACTAAGGCTACAATTGAATATTTTGACGGAAAGACTGTATTGGTAAATCAGATGCCTATAAAGATTGATTATAAACAGGCAAGAGATATTTATAAGTATCTTCTTAAAAATGAATATATTGACGATGATGATAAAATAACTCAGGAATATAAAGATGATGCGCTTAATAATGTTTTAAAACCACTTCCGGATAGTCTTATGCCTATGGAAGAAGGTATACATAAATTAATTCAGGCTATTTTTGATGAAAAGGTTCTTGACGATATGATTGATAATGGTAATAAATTACCTGTTAAGAATCCTCTAAATGAAAGATTTTATAAAAAAGAATTTCAGGAGCTTTGGAATACCATTAATCATAAGTATGCTTATACTGTGGAATTTGACTCAAATGAACTTATTAAGAAAGCTGTTGAGAGTATTAATAAGGATTTGTATGTTAGTCAGTTGCAGTATACTGTTGCTTATGCGGGACAAAAAGATAAAATTAGTGCTGAAATGATTAAAGCAGGAGAGAGTTTTAATAATGCCAAGACAAGAACTAACATTTTAAAACATTCTGAGACTAGTCAGGTAAAGTATGATTTGATTGGTAAGATAGCAGAAGGTACTGTGCTTACAAGAAGAACTGTTGCTGCTATTTTAAAAGGGATTGATGTTGATAAATTTAATATGTTTAAACATAATCCTGAGGAGTTTATATCCAAGGTAATTAACCTTATTAAGGAACAAAAGGCTAATGTTATTGTTGACCATATTACATATAATCAGATTGAGGGTAAATTTGACAGCAATATCTTTACTGTCGGAAATGGTAATCTGAAATTTGATAAGGCTTTTCTTTCCAAGAAGGCTGTTCAGGACTATATATTTACTGATGGTACTGCTGAAAAAAGTGTTGAGCGTAAATTTGCTGAAGAACTTGAAGGTGCTGAAGAAGTTAATGTATATGCTAAGTTGCCTAAGGGCTTTAATATTCCGACTCCGGTTGGACATTATTCTCCGGATTGGGCAATTGTGTTTAATGAGGGTACTGTTAAACATATTTACTTTATTGCTGAAACCAAGGGTACAATGGATAGCTTTAATATTAGACCTATCGAAAAGGCTAAAATTGATTGTGCTAAAAAGCTATTTAATAAGCTGTCCGAAGGTAAGGTGATTTATGAACATGTGGATAGTTATGAAAAGCTAATGAAAGTCATGGTCAAAGACTAAATATGAATTGTATTGAAATATAATTTATTTAACTTCCAAAATTTGACCTTTTACAATATTGTATAAAAATCCAACATAAACAAATAATAGCTTTACAAGTTAAATTTGTTTTTAGGAGGAAATACTGTGAAGGCTACAGGTATTGTAAGAAGAATAGATGATTTGGGAAGAGTTGTTATACCTAAGGAGATAAGAAGGACACTTAGAATAAGAGAAGGTGACCCTTTGGAAATATTCACTGACAGAAATGGTGAAATTATTTTAAAGAAATATTCTCCTATAGGAGAGCTTGGTGCTTTTGCCAAAGAATATGCGGAAAGCTTAGCAAAAAATGCGGGGCATATTACATGCATTGTGGATAAGGACCAGATTATTGCTGTGTCAGGCGGAACAAAAAGAGAGTTTATGGAAAAGCATATAAGCTCTGAGCTTGAGGAAGTAATTAATAACAGAAATATGTTAATTGCCAACAGGAATGACAGTAATTTTGTTCCTATACTTGAAGAGGACAGTGACAGCTATAATCACGAATTAATTACACCTATTATATGTGAGGGTGATGTGCTTGGTGCTATAGTTATGCTTAGTGACAATAAGTCAATGGGTGAAGTGGAAGGAAAGCTTGCGCAGACTGCCGCAGGATTTTTAGGAAAGCAGATGGAGCAGTAAGGAGGGCTTAAAACAGCCCTTTTTATTTTTTTATTGATATGTTATAATTATACAAAATGCAGTATTAAACGGAGGTTTAAAATATGATTCAGGACATAGCACCACATAAATATCACGTTGCTTTTGAAAATTGTGAGCCCTGCAAGGAGGATATACTACTTGTTTTTAAGGGTAATAATGTTCTTGTCAGGGAAGAAGAGGGCAGAACATGGTTTCCTGCTGTTGGTGAGTTTGAAATAAAGGGCAGTATGAATTTTCTTTTTAAAATGGATGATACAAATCTTTTTATGACGGAAACGGATGAGGAGTTTGAAGGCTGGCATTATGCAGGTCCGGAGTATTTTAGGGCTGCTTATCCAATGTGGAAAGCCTTTGCGGGAATAACAGCAATACAAATTCACCGTTGGTACAGCGAAAATAAATACTGTTCACGCTGTGGCAGCAATATGAAAAAGGGTACCAAAGAACGTTCACTTATATGTGAAAGCTGCGGTAAAACAGTATACCCAAGTATTTCACCCTGTGTAATAGTTGCCCTTACTGACGGAAACAGAATTCTGCTTACAAAGTATAACAAAAAGCATAGCAAGTATACCAGATATGCCCTTATTGCAGGGTATACAGAGGTAGGAGAAACTTTTGAGGACACGGTGAGACGTGAAGTTATGGAGGAAGTGGGCTTAAAAGTTAAAAATATAACCTATTATAAAAATCAGCCTTGGTCATTTACGGATACACTGCTTATGGGATTTTTTGCCGAGGTTGATGGAAGCAGTGAAATAAAAATTGATAAAAATGAGCTTTCAGAGGCTGTATGGTTTGAAAGAAAAGATATTCCGGCAAATAAATCTGATATAAGCCTTACAAATGAAATGATAGAAAAGTTTCGTAATAAAAACTAAGGAAAAAGTGTGTTTATGTTAAAAACATATACATAGTAAGATTCTTGACAAAGGGGTTTCCGTGTTGGAAACCCTTTTTTAAAAGAAAATTTATTTGTATTTTATAACAGAATTGGTTAATTTAAGGTTTTTTTAAGAATTGTATGTTAAAATATAAACGGTATAATTAACTTTAGTAAAGGAGGGTTAGTATGCGTATATTAGTAGTTGAGGATGAAATATATTTATGTGAGGCATTAGTACAAATTTTAAAAGGACAAAATTACACCGTTGATTTTGATACTGATGGTGAATCTGGTCTTGATGATGGCTTAACAGGTATTTATGATGTTATTGTTCTTGATATTATGCTGCCAAAACTTAATGGTATAGAATTACTTAAAAGACTTCGTGAAAACAATATAAAAACTCCCGTTATTCTTCTTACGGCAAAGGGAGATGTTAATGATAAGGTAGAAGGACTTGATTCGGGAGCTGATGATTATCTGGAAAAGCCTTTTAATACAAATGAACTTTTGGCAAGAATAAGAGCTCTAGGCAGACGCAGGGGAGAAATAATTGAAAATAATTCTGTTATTACATATAGTGATATTTTGTTAAATACGGCTGAAATGAAAATAATGTCGGGTAATAGGGAGGTATCACTTACCCTTAAGGAAAAGGATCTTATGGAATATTTAATGATTAACAGTGAAAAGGTTATTTCAAAAGAACGAATAATTGAAAAGCTTTGGGGATTTAATTCAGAAGCAGAGGGTAACTATGTTGAAGTATATATATCTTTTATCAGAAAAAAGCTTAAGTTAATAAATTCGGGAACATCTGTATATACAGTAAGAGGTGCAGGTTATATATTGAAAAAAGGAGAAAAGAATGTTTAAAAAACTAAGAAACAAGCTGTTAATTGTAGATATTATTATAATATCCGTACTTCTTTTGGTAAGTTTTGGAGCTATATATATAATTATGTATAATAATATTACGGAAACATCAGAAAATATTATTAATGATACAATTCATTCGGATCCGGATTACCGGCCTTTAAAACTAAATAAAGATAATAAACCGCCTGATAATAAAGGAGGTTCACTTCCCGAAGTGCCTAAAAAACACAGCAAGGAACCTCCCGAAAAAAAAGACAAAGCTCCGGAAACAGATTCAACTGCAAGATTTGTTGTACATATTGATGATAACGGAAATATAATATCAATATATAAAAGCGAAGAAATAAAGGATGACAGCTATAAAAATTATATTGACGATATTTTAAATAAAAACAGTGATACAGGAATTATTCCTTATTTAAACGGACGTCTTAAATATAGAATTACTGCTGAAAAGAATGGTTATGCCATAGGCTTTTTGGATATTACTCCGGAGTGGAATTTTTTGCTGAACTTAGGAATAATATTGATTTTTGTATGGATATTTTCTGTATTGGCGTCTTTTTTAATAAGTTTATATAATGCAAACAGAGCAATAAGACCTGTATCAGATGCTTATGAAAGGCAAAAACAGTTTATTGCTGATGTATCCCATGAAATTAAGACACCCCTTGCGTCTATAAACGCTAATGTTGATGTATTAATAAGTAAATCCGGTTCAACAATTGAAAGCGAGAAAAAGTGGCTGATATATATTAAAAATGAAGTTGAAAGAATGACTAAGCTTACAAATGATTTATTATATTTGGCAAAATCAGACAGCAATGAAATTAATAATAATATGAGTAAAATTTCATTTTCGGATATTGTTGAAAGCTGCATTGTTGCTATGGAAGCAATAATATATGAAAAAAATATGGTTTTGAAATCAAATATAGAAAAGGAATTAAATATATATGCCTATGATGAAGCCATAAGACAGCTTGTAATTATTCTTCTTGACAATGCTGTTAAATATACTCCTGAAAAAGGAGAAATACACGTAAGTTTAATAAAGGCGGAGGGGCATGCAATGCTTTCCGTAAAAAATACCGGCAATGGAATAAGTAAGGAGGACTGTCCACATATATTTGAACGGTTTTACAGAACCGATAAATCAAGAGCCAGAACAAGCGGCGGCTTTGGATTGGGTCTTTCCATAGCAAAAAGCATATGTGACAGATATAAGGGCGTTATAAGTGTAAATTCGGAAGAAGGCAAATATGCGGAATTTAAGGTCAAATTTAAAATGATTTAAAAATTGCCTCTGTTTTTAAGGTTTATTTAAGCTTTTAATTATATAATAAAGCTATTAAAATAAATCAAATGAACGGAGGTAATTTTATGTTAAGGAATAAAAGAACCATAGCTGTATTGCTTACAGCAACTATGATGATTTCAGCAAACACGCACGTATGGTCATCTGATGAAGATATTCGGGCTGATATAATTTCCAAACCTGACTTTGAAGCGGATTTTCAGGGAATTAATTTTATGTCGGAACCACCCTTAATGCATGCTGATGATAATGATTCAAATTTACAGGGAAAACTGCCTTCAGATGGTGGTTGGGGCGGAGGCTTTGGAGGCTCATCTGAAGTAACCCAAGGTTCAGCCGCAAATGAAATTACAGAGGACGGCTCCTATAGCGGTATAACATATACTTCAACAGGTGATGATGAAAATGCACTTAGAGTGACGGGGGCAACTGTTACACTTGATAATATAAGTGTTGAAAAAACAGGAGGCTCATCATCCAATACCGAAAACGGAGATTTCTATGGAGTAGATGCTGCACTTCTTGCAACCGATGGTGCAAATGTTACTGTTACCGGTTCTACTGTTACATCATCTGCACAAAACGGCAACGGTATATTCAGTTACGGAAGCAGTACGATTGTAAATATTTATGACACGGTAATAAATACATCAGCTGATAATTCAGGCGGTATACAGACAACAGGAGGCGGCACGACCAATGCCTATAATCTGACAGTAAATACAGAGGGCAGTTCATCAGCGGCTATTCGTTCTGATAGAGGCGGCGGTACTGTTAATGTGGACGGAGGAAGTTATATTTCAAATGGCTATAATTCTCCTGCTGTTTATTCTACTGCTGAAATAACTGTTAAAAATGCAGAACTTACAGCCAACAATTCAGAAGCTCTGGTTATTGAAGGTGAAAACTCAATTACACTTGAAAATTGTAATGTTTCAGGTAATATGAGTGATACACAGGGAACAAGTTCAGATGAAAATGTTCATAATGTTATGATTTATCAGTCAATGTCAGGTGATGCGGAAACAGGTACGTCTCAATTTAAAATGACAGACGGTACATTGACAAGCAACAATGGAGATATGTTTTATATTACAAATACTGCCTGCATTTTATATTTATCTAATGTTAATATAGTAAATAATGAAACTGCCTGCTATTTGCTTAACATAACAGGCAACAGTGGCGGACACGGCTGGGGAAGTGCCGGTTCAAATGGTTCACAGACAGAATTTACTGCCGATAATCAGATTCTTGACGGCGATATTCGTGTTGACACAATTTCTACCCTTGATATGAGTCTTACCAATAATTCCGTATTTACGGGTACTGTTAATATAGAAGAAAATGAACAGGGAGGTACTACTGTAAGCAATAATGCTGTAATAACAATAGATGAAAATTCTGTGTGGAATTTGACGGGAAATTGTGTAATTACAAGCTTAACCAATAATGGTACGGTTAATTTTAACGGATATACAATTACATTGGCAGACGGAACAGTATTAAGTGACAGCAGTTCTTTAGATAATGATACTACAGAAGCAATTACGGTAACTACAACCGAAACTGTTACAGAGATAACTACAGCGGCAACAACTGAAACAACTACAAAAATTTCTGTAGGTGATGAATCATCAATAGTATTAAGTGATAATGGAATATATGTAAACGGCATATTGTTAGGCAGCAGCACTATTAATGGTATATACACTGCAAATGACATTATTTGTGTAAGAGATGATTACTCCAATGGATATTATTATACATCAGGTGGAGATGATGCTTTATCAGAAGATGAAATACACAGTGAGGAAGAAGCGGCAGCAAATACTGTTGTACATATTACAAATACGGGTACTTACAGAATATCGGGAACATTGTCGGCAGGACAAATAGCTGTTGAACTGGAGGATGTATCAAGTGATGAGTGCAGTGTTGAACTTATTTTGGACAATGCAAACATAAGCTGTACTGTAGCTCCGGCAGTTATATTTTACAGTGTGTATGAGCCTTATGACGGTACTTCTGCTGAACAGGCAACTACGGCAGGCGCTGTTGTAACAATAGCAGATAATTCGGTGAATACCATAAACGGAAGTCACGTAGGCAAAACATTTAAAGATACAACATATTCTAAGAAGCAGTATAAATTTGACGGTGCATTTTACAGTAAGCAAACAATGATAGTGCAAAGTGAAGGTTCAGATGAGTCTGAATGGGGTACATTGAATATTAACGGAGATAATGAAGGTCTAGACAGTGAGCTTCATTTGACAATAAATGGCGGTAATATTAATATTGTATCAAAAGATGATGGTATTAATGTAAATGAAGATTATATAATTACATTTACAATGAATGGCGGATATGTTCATATCAGTGCAGGTGTAGACGGAAGTGAGGGCGACGGTATTGACTCAAACGGAGATTTATATATAAACGGAGGAACGTTAATATCCTATGCCCATAATGTATCAGACGGAGGCTTGGACGCAGATGGAACGATTTTAATAAACGGCGGTGTTGTGGCTGCCTTTGGCGGCAGAAATGACAGTGTTGATCAAAGCTCTGCTCAGGAGTTTATGCAGCTTACATATAAAACCTCCAATTCACTGTCAATTACAATAATGACTAAAGACAGTGAAAAACCTGTATTTGTTATTGCTCCCGAAAGGGAATATACCGATGTTATTATATCAAGTCCTGTGTTAAGCTATGGTACAACATATTATGTATTAAGCGGAGGAACTATTGATGGAGAATTTACAAAAGGAGTAATATATAATACTGATAATATTACTGTTGCAGGAGGAATTCAGCAGTGTTATGCAGTTGGCGGAACATCAACGGGCGGAGATAATAATGCTCCGGGTTTTGGCGTCGGAATGAATAATGCTCCAAGCTTTGGTGATGGAATGAACAATAATAATAGTTCAGAAACATTGTACTCAAATGACTTTACACCTACGGCAAGTTCAAATGTGTTTACAGGTATTACGGAATCATCAGCTAAAACATTTACGGGAGATGTTATCAACAAGTCTGTTACAACAGAAAGTACTGTTGCAGAAACAAGCACGGAAATAACAACGGAAGCTGTAACTGATTTAACAGAAACAGTGACAGAAAAAGCTACCGAAACAACTTCCACCGAAACTACAACTGTGATAACTTCCACAGAAACAGCAACAGAAACTACGACTGTATCTACCGTAAGTGAAACATCTTCAGAAACAACCACTGTAAAGAAATCCTCAAGCGGCGGAGGCAGCGGTTCAGGCTCAAGCAAAACTACAACTACCACAACCACAACAGAAACCACAACAGAAGTAACTACTCTTGCTGCGGATGACAACAACAGTGATATTGATGATGAAGATAATATTGAGTCTTGGAACAATCCTTTTAAAGACATTGATGAAGACAGTGAATTTTACGAAGCAGTCAGATTTGTTACGGATAAAGGTATATTTAAGGGTGTTGAATTAAATAAATTTGATCCTGATGCTCCTCTTACAAGAGCTATGCTTGTAGCTGTTTTGTGGAGAATGGAAGGAATGCCCGAATCAGGAACGGAAAGTAAATTTAGTGATGTTAATAAAGACGCTTACTACAGTGAAGCGGTTGTGTGGGCAGAAAACAACAATATTGTAAAGGGTATATCAAATACCGAATTTGCTCCCGACAGGCTAATTACAAAGGAAGAAATATCTGCCATTATAAAAAGATATGCGGAAAATAAAAACTATATTATAGAAACCAATGATAATTTGAATATAGTTGCTGAAAATGTATCTTTCTGGGCAGAAGATGATGTAAAGTGGATTATAAAAACTGAAATACCGCCAATAGGAAATAGCAATAAAATTAATATGACAGAAAGTGTAACAAGAGCTGAAGCAGCGTATATTATTATGAATTTAGCCGAAAAATAGTTTTGTAATCCGATAAATTATAAAAAATATAACAGTATACCGAATATTATAATAGCTTTGGCTTAAATTTATTCGGTATACTGTTTTTTAGTGTTATTTGCTGAGTATGGATAATTATATATTAATTTAAAAAGGACTTCGTTATGTGAAGTCCTTTTTTGTGTTAAAAATTTTAAAATAAATAGTGTTTTGGTGTGATGCAACATTTTATATAATAATGTTGCATTAAGTTTATGCAAAAATCAAGAAAATATGCGGCATTCACAAAAATATTAATACATTTTTAATAATTATATATCAAAATATGTTTTTTGTCAATATATGATGTATACTTGATTTGTATGCTTTTTGGCATAACACATTATTATATAAATTGTTGCGTTAGGAGGAAAAAAATGAGCACAACACAGCCAATAAGAAAGATTGAGGACATTAACAGTCTAAAAAAATACTTTTTAGAAAAGGAGGAATACAGAAATCATTTGCTTGTAGTCTTGGGTCTGAATACGGCTTTAAGAATTTGCGATATTTTAAAGCTTAAGTGGAGTGATATTTTTGATAAGGATGGAAAAACATTTAAAAAACATATTATTATGGTTGAGAAAAAGACAAAAAAGACTACAGAAATATATATAAACAGCAATATTAAAAAGGCTGTTAAATTATATGTTTCAAAATGCGGAAAAAATGGTGAATATATTATTTCAAATAAGAAGGGTAAAGCAATTTGCAGACATCAGGCATTCAGGATAATAAGTATGGGTGGTAAGGAATGTGGCATTGAAGAAAAAATAAGCTGTCATTCTCTTAGAAAAACCTTTGGTTATCACGCATGGAAGAATGGAATACAGCCGGCGGTGCTTATGCAAATTTATAATCATAGTTCTTATGAAATAACTAAAAAGTATCTGGGGATAGTGCAGGATGATAAGGATGCTGTGTTTAAGGAAATTAAACTATAAATTAATTTTAAAGGAGGCAATATTATGAAGGTAAATTTAAAATCAATGGTAATGGGAGCTGTTGTGGGTGCAGCAGTAATGGCAGCAATGCCTGTTATGGGCTATGACGGCACAAGGACAATACAAGCAGTTTTTAAGAATATTAAAATTTGTGTTGACGGTGTGCAGATGACGCCCAGAGATACGGCAGGCAAGGAGGTTGAACCTTTTATTTATAACGGTACTACATATTTACCTGTCAGAGCTGTAGGTGAGGCTGTTGGTAAAGAAGTTAGTTATGATGGAAGTACTAATACGGTTTGTTTGGGTAAGAGCGGTGTAAAGAGTTATTTGGGTCAGCAGATTGAGGCTTATCAGAAAGAAGGATGGGATACCGGGGAAGGCAGCTATAAAATGGGAGGAAAAACATATACAAATTGCTTAAGGATTGTATATGAAGGCGGTTGTGCTTATTATAATTTAAACGGTTTATATACTTCCATAAGCGGTGTATATGGTATGGAAGACGGTGTAAGTGAAGAAAGTGAATCGGTAATCAGCTTTTACGGTGACGGCAGACTTATAGACAGCATAACAGTAAGAGGCGGTCAGCTGCCCAAGAATTTTGCAGTAAATATATCAGGCGTGGCACAGCTTAAAATTGAAATGACAGGAGGCGGAGGTCAGGACAAACGCATCAAGTTTCAAAAGTGTTAAGATTTGAAACATTTTAGTTACATATTTAGACTTTTTAATAAAATTAACATATGTTTTTCATATTACAATGTCAATATAGCATAGTA
>DBGCRA010000103.1:0-16417 GCA_048359195.1 Candidatus Gallispira sp. | reverse complement strand
CTTACCCCTACTCTGCTGCGGGAGTTTGTAGAGAAAATCGTTGTGCATGAGTGCAGCTATGACGAGAACAAGACCCGCAGACAGGACATTGAGATTTATTATTCTTTTGTTGGCAAGGTTGACTTGCCCGAATAACCGCCCGACCTATCCGACACAGTGCGCAAGTGCCGGATAGGAACGGCAAAATTTTTTACACTTCTATTGCTTCTTTATCACACATCAGCAAAGTCACAGGGTATGAAACAGCTTATGGCAGGCGGCGGCGTAGCCCTTATCGGTATGACGCTTGTACCGCTTCTGTCAGGACTGTTCAGCTAAAGAAACAAGACGGTAAAGCCCCCGTAAGGCTAATTGCGGGGGCTTTGAAAGGAGGAAAACTCGTTGGATTATATTTTTGATAAATTCACCGAATGGATAAAAAACCTTCTTGTCAATGGGATTATGAACAATTTGTCCGGGCTGTTTGATAATGTAAATACTAAGGTTCAGGAAATCAGTACACAGGTAGGTTCAACCCCGCAGGCTTGGAACAGCAACATCTTCAATATGATAAGAAACCTGTCTGACAATGTTATTTTACCTATTGCGGGAGTTATTCTTGCGATAGTAATGACCTTGGAGCTTATACAGCTTATCACCGACAGGAATAACTTACACGATGTTGATACTTGGATGTTCTTTAAGTGGATATTCAAGACAGCTTGTGCGGTTTTGATTGTATCCCACACTTGGGATTTGGTAATGGGAGTGTTTGATGTAGCCCAGAGTGTTATAAGCCGTTCATCCGGCATTATAACAGGAACATTGAACATTGATATTGCTTCACATTTTGCAGACCTTGAAACACGGCTGCAAGCAATGGGTGTCGGTGAACTATTGGGGCTTTGGCTGCAATCGTTCATTGTCGGTATTTCAATGTGGGCGCTGTCTATCTGTATTTTCATCATAGCCTACGGGCGTATGATTGAAATATACCTTGTAACCTCGGTATCCCCTATACCGATGTCCACAATGGTCAACCGTGAATGGGGACAGATGGGACAGAACTATCTGAGGAGCTTATTCGCATTAGGTTTTCAGGGCTTTTTAATTATGGTATGTATAGCGATTTATGCCGTATTGGTTCAGAATATGATTGTCGATACCAATGTCAGCACGGCTATTTGGTCGTGTATGGGCTATACGGTGCTTCTGTGCTTTACATTATTCAAGACAGGCTCGCTTGCAAAAAGCGTGTTTAATGCTCACTAAGGAAGGAGGAAAAATTATGGCTTATGTACCTGTACCGAAGGACTTAACAAAGGTAAAAACAAAGGTGATGTTCAACCTCACCAAGCGGCAGCTTATATGCTTCGGCATAGGAATTGTTATCGGATTGCCGATATTTTTTCTTACAAAGAAAGCGCTCGGTACAAGCGTTTCGGCAATGCTTATGATTATTGTAATGCTTCCTTGTTTTCTGCTTGCATTGTATGAAAAACACGGACAGCCGCTTGAAAAGGTACTGAAAAACATCATTGATGTCTGCTTCCTTCGTCCGAAGGAGCGCCCGTATATGACAAATAATTTCTATGATTGCTTACGCAGACAGGAAGAACTTGAAAAGGAGGTTACGCAAATTGCACACAAAAAATCTGAGCCGCGCGGACAAAAACGCCATTGACACGGCTATCCGCAAGGCTAAAAAAGAAGATAAGAAGCAAATGTCGGCTCAGGACAGTATTCCGTTTCAGCAGATGTTCCGCAACGGAATATGCAAGGTGAGCGACAACTACTACACAAAGACTATCCGCTTTCAGGATATAAACTATTAGCTCAATCAGAATGAGGATAAAACAGCTATCTTTGACGGCTGGAGCGACTTTCTGAACTACTTTGACAGCTCGGTAAATTTTGAGCTGTCCTTTATGAATTTATCCGCAAAAGATGACAGCTTTTCCCGTCAGCTTGTTATCGCTCCGCAGGGAGATGACTTTGACGAAATCCGTGAGGAATATACGGAGATGCTTCAAGACAGACTTTCCCGCGGCAATAACGGGCTTATCAAGACAAAGTATATCACATTCGGCATTGAAGCTGAAAATATCAAAGCGGCAAAGCCAAGAATTGAGCGTATCGAAACAGATATTCTCAATAACTTTAAGAAGCTCGGTGTTTCGGCAGCTCCGTTAAACGGTGTTGAGCGGTTAAAGGTAATGTATGATATGTTCCATCTTGACGCGACAGAGCCGTTCCGTTTCTCGTGGGATTGGCTTCCGAAAACGGGCTTGTCCGTTAAGGACTTCATAGCCCCGTCCTCGTTTGAGTTCAGGAACGGTTATGGATTTAAAATCGGCAGCAAAAGCGGAAAGGCATTTTTCCTGCAAATACTCGCGCCGGAGCTGTCGGACAGAATGCTTGCAGATTTTCTTGATATGCAAAGCTCGGTTATCGTTTCAATGCATATTCAGTCGGTAGACCAAGTAAAGGCGATTAAGACGATAAAACGCAAAATAACCGACCTTGATAAGATGAAGATCGAGGAACAAAAAAAGGCTGTACGCAGCGGGTACGATATGGACATCATTCCGTCAGACCTTGCTACATATGGAAATGAAGCAAAAAAATTATTGCAGGATTTGCAGAGCCGGAACGAGAGAATGTTTTTAATGACATTTATCGTTGTAAACTTAGGCGACAGCAAACGCAAGCTCGACAGTAATGTATTTCAAGCAAAATCCATTGCTCAGAAATATAACTTGGACTAAAGTTGAATTATTGCGCTGTCCCTGATGTTTTAAGGCTTCCATTTTCATTTTGTACGCAAGCGCTCTCTCACTCGGAAGGATATTCTCACGCTGTAAATTGCTGTCCACCATAAAGATTACCGCTTTATCGTCGGTGAGGTCTTTTACAATGACGGGCATTGTTTCAAGCCCTGCCGCTTCGCAAACGTGTAGCCTACGGTGTCCCGATATGATTTCATACCCGCCGTCGGGATCGGGGCGAACGACAGCGGGGGAAAGCACTCCGACTTGTGAAATGCTGTCTATTGTCTGCTGCATAAGCTCATCGTCCAAAACCTTAAACGGATGATTTTTGAACGGGTGAAGCTCTGAAAGCTTCATTTCTACGATTTGAGTATCGCTTGGCTGTTTATTTTTTGACGGCATTGTTATCACCTCCGTTCTGCCGTAGGATAATCGTCTCTAATATCAACTAAATTTACTTTGCCGTATATCCGAAATCCGTGTTTTTCAGCTATGGCTTGCAGATGGTTCATAAGCTGCATTTCACGAAGTTTCAACAAATCTCTGTCTGCCCGACATATCGCATCACGGGCGGTTCTGTCGAAATATCCGCTTCCGTTATAGCTTACATCGGGACTTCTGTTTGATGCCATAAAACATTCCTCCTAAAAAGCCGTTACGGACTATTTTAAAATATCGGCTTTATGTTGTAATTTCTCCCATTCTCTGTCGGCTCGTCCGGCAAGCTGACAGCAGCACATCGTAAATACACTGACTACGCTCCCGGCGATAAATGCAATAATAATTCCTAACATAATAGCCTCCTCTATATTCTGTACATATCGCGTCTGACTCTGTTACTCATTGATGTTTCGCCCGTATTTGCCGCATTATATAATGCTGATATGAGATACGCAGTCTTGCTGCGGATTATGTGAGTTACATCATTTAGGTCAAGCATAAGCGCTTCAATCTTACCGTAGTTAAGCTGTTTGTATCGTATTTTAACCAGTTCAGCCGGTATCTCTTTTTTGCCGATAACATAATACTTTGTGTCAACGACCATAACATCAGTCATCACCTCAACAATGTCGTTTATGATGTCCTCGTTATTTGAGAGTATCAGCGTATCATAATCAATTTGCTTCTTGATTTCTGATTTTGTTTTGTTATATCTTTCAATCAATCGCTCATCGGAATTTGTTTGTTCTGATGGATTGATAGATTGATATTTAATACGATCAGTATTTATTTTTTCTTTATTTGTTTTATCTTTATTTATTTGCGTTGGATTTTCCAACGTAGGCTTTTCCTGCGTAGGATTATCCAAGATTGGATTTTCCAACGTAGGTTTTTCTGACATAGGGTTATCCAAGATTGGATTTTCCAATGTAGGCTTTTCCGACTTTGGTGTAACGGTTATAGGGTACTCATGAATAATATATTCGGTATTCGTGAGCTGACCTTTGGTATTTCGATTTCTGCGGCGCTCAATATATCCCTGCTTCTCAAGCTCAACTATAGACACCCTGATAGCATCAATTCCTTCCTTGCAGATGATTGATAAGCCTTTGAGGGTATAATCCCATTCCTCCGGCAGGCTGAGCATCAGAGAAAGCAGCCCCTTTGATTTTAATGATAACTCCTTGTTTCTCAAATGGTGATTTGACATCACCGTATAATTTTTATTCTTTTCAATTCTGAATACTGACATAGTAAACCTCCTTCCCGAATTTTGGCAACAAAAAAAGCGTGCTTACCGCCGCTCATTACGAGCAAAGCAAACACGCCTGTTGATATTGCATTATTTAATTTTTAAAATATCGGCTTGAAGATAATAAAACCGATTTAATTCTATCAAATTTGTTCAAACTACGACAAAGCCATCAAACAGAAAATTTTCACTCGAAAAAAGCAAAAATAATCATCAAAAATCGGCTTGATTTTCACCCCGATTTTATCCCTTTTGGGGTTGAAAAAAGTGTTTTCACCCTTTTTTATCCCCTATAAATTGGTATAAAATGGTTCAAATTCTATCAAATTTGGTCAAACCTATCATAGGATTTTGGGTAATAAAAAAACCCGAAAACCGCATAACTGCGCGGTTTTTCGGGGTTTGTAATCGAGATTTTATCTCTTACTGAACTGCGGTGCACGACGAGCTGCCTTGAGACCGTACTTCTTTCTTTCCTTCATTCTTGGATCTCTTGTTAAGAAACCTGCTTTCTTTAAAGGAGCTCTGAAATCCTCATCAGCTTCTAATAAAGCTCTTGAAATACCATGTCTGATAGCACCAGCCTGACCTGTAGTACCACCACCCTGAACATTAACAATAACGTCAAACTTGCCGCTAGTACCTGTTGTTTCTAATGGCTGTCTAACAATAAGCTTTAATGTTTCAAGACCAAAGTATTCTTCAATATCCTTCTTATTAATAGTAATCTTACCTGTACCGGGAACTAAATAAACTCTAGCTACAGAGCTCTTTCTTCTACCTGTACCATAATATCTAGCCTCTGCCATGATGGAACCTCCTTATTAGTATCTAATCTCTAATGCTTCAGGCTTCTGAGCTTCGTGATTGTGCTCTGCCCCGGCATAAACATGTAACTTCTTTAACATATTCTTACCAAGAGTATTCTTAGGAAGCATACCCTTAACAGCGTGCTTAATAACTTCCTCCGGCTTCTTATTCATCATTTCCTTTAAAGTAGTCTCCTTGAAACCACCTGTATATTCAGAATGACTTCTGTAAAGCTTCTGATCCAACTTCTTACCTGTAACAGCAATCTTATCAGCATTGATAACGATTACATAATCACCTGTGTCAAGGTGTGGTGTATAAATAGGCTTATTCTTACCTCTAAGAACTGCAGCAACCTGAGATGCAAGACGACCAAGAGTCTGACCTTCTGCATCAACAACATACCATTTTCTCTCTATTTCAGCTGTCTTAGCTATAAATGTTGTTCTCATTAGAAAATCTCCTTCCGAAAATTTAAAAAAGTTCTTTAATTACCAAGTTGTCACTTCTCCCAAATGTCCGAAAAGGAGTCCTGACCATATATATAATCAAACTAAATGCGGGGCTAACGCAAATAGTCGATATTCAAACAAAATTATTTTACTACACATACCCCCTAATGTCAAGAATTTTTTTTACAAATTATTGATTTTTTTGGAATATGTGATATACTATCAATAATGAGAGGTGATACAATGTCAAAAACAAGACTTCAGCCCTCGGAATCCTTTACTCTGGGTATAATTCTTGCCATAGCAGGAGGATTTTGGGATACTTACACCTACATATTAAGAGGCGGTGTTTTTGCGAATGCCGAAACTGGCAATATTGTCCTTATGGGCATAAGCCTTGCAGAGAAAAACTTTAAACAGGCATTCAGCTACTTTGTGCCAATTTTTGCCTTTGCCTGCGGTGTATTTATAATTGGTATTATTCGCAGACAGTTTAAGGAAATTTCAGCTTTTCACTGGAGAAATATTATAATTACAATGGAAATACTTATTATCTTTACGGTAGGATTTATGCCCGAAAGACTTAATCATATTGTAAATGTTATGGTTGCCTTTGTATGTGCAATGCAGGTTGCCACATTTAAAAAGGTTCGCAGCTGTCCCTGTGCAACCACAATGTGTACAGGTAATCTTCGTTCCTGCACAGAAAACCTTTTCGGATATATTAATACAAAAGATAAGGAATATCTAAAAAAAGCTTCTGTATATTTCTTTGTTATAATGTTTTTTATACTTGGAGCAATATTAGGTGCCCTATGCAGCAAATCACTGGGTATAAAGTCAATATGGATAACATGCATACTATTGCTTTCAGCTTATCCCATAATGAAAAAAAACCTGTTGCACAAATACACATTTCTGTTAAAATACAACTATATAAAAATAAGGAGAGAAACAAAATAAAATGAATTATTCAGAGAAGTTTGAAAATATAAAAAATATGATTGGCAGCACTCCTCTGCTTGAAATCACTCTTAAATATAAGGGCGAAACAAGAAAAGTATATGCTAAGGCTGAATACTTTAATCTTTCAGGCAGTATAAAAGACAGAGTTGCTTACTACATACTTGAAAATGCCTATAAAACAGGTCAAATCAAGGAGGGCGATATTATTGCCGAGGCTACAAGCGGCAATACAGGCATTGCTTTTTCGGCTCTTGGCAGTTATTTGGGCCATAGGGTAGTTATATATATGCCCGACTGGATGAGCAAGGAAAGAATAAACCTTATGAAGAGCTATGGTGCCGAAATCCGCCTTGTATCAAAAGAAGAGGGTGGATTTTTAGGTTCTGTTAAAATGACGGAGGATCTTGCAGAAAAGGGAGGAGTATTTTTGCCCTGCCAGTTTTCAAATGAAGACAATACTAAGGCACATTACCTCACAACAGGTGAAGAAATTTCAAACCGGTTAAAGACTCTAGGTCTTAAAGCCGATAGTGTTGTTGCAGGTGTAGGCACAGGAGGCACCGTAATGGGTATTGCAAGAAGATTAAAAGAGGATAACCCCGAATGTAAAGCCTTCCCTCTGGAACCAATAAACTCACCTACCCTTTCAACAGGCTATAAAACAGGTGCCCACAGAATACAGGGCATTTCAGATGAATTTATACCTCCTATTCTTAAAATGGAGGAAATGCATAGTGTAGTTTCGGTTGACGATATCGACTCAATAATTATGTCTAAAATGCTTTCAAAAAAATTTGGCATTGGTGTTGGCATTTCATCAGGTGCAAATATTTTAGGCTGCCTTAAAGCACAGGATATAATAGGAAGAGATAAAATCATTGTTACAGTTCTTGCCGACGACAACAAAAAATATCTTTCAACAGATTATTCCGAAGATTGGGATATTAAAGACAGCTATATGACAAAATATATAGAGCTTGTAAGTGTCAAGGCTTACAAATAAAATTTATTCACAAATGAATAGCTTAATGAATTGACAACTGACTCCAACAGTTGTATGATAGTGTTAATCAAGGAGGATTGCTGAAAAGCATCTTCCTTTTTTTGCATTAAAGGACGGTGCAATATATGAATTTAATTACAGAAGAAGTAAAAATTATTCTTGAAACCCTTAAATGCGGCATCAGCATAACTGATGCAGAAGGCAGGTTTATTTACATTAATAAAAGCTGTCAGGAAATGTTTTTAACTACGGAGGAGGAGGTTTTAGGCAAAACAGGTCACGAAATTGAAGCTGAAAGAATTTTTTATCCCTCTTTAAGTTTAAAGGCTCTTTCAGAAAACAGAAAAATACTTGATAAACAGGTAAACAGAAAAGGCCGGGAATATCTTGTTACAGCAATACCCGTATATGACAGTGACAAAAATATTCAGGCAGTAATAGCTTACTCTGCATGGGATTTTGAAACAACATCTGATTTAATAGAGAAGTACAATGAGCTAAAAGTTTACAACAGCCGTATAAAAAAATCTCTGCTTCAATTAAAAAACAGCTATTGTCACAATTTTGACAAAATGATTGCCAATGACATCAGAACCCAAAACAACATTAACATTCTCTCAAAAATGGCTGACAATGACCTTTCTGTTTTTATAAGCGGTCAAAATGGCACAGGAAAGACATACCTTGCCCATTTAATGCACCAAAGAAGCAGCCGAAGTGAAAATATTTTTACGGTTATTGATCTTAAATCAATTCCCGAGGAAAAAATTGAAGAAGAAATTTTTGGCAGCCAAAATAATATAGGTATATTAGAGCTTTGCAAAAAGGGAACTCTTGTCATAAAAAATCCCGAACTTCTGCCTAAGTCCGTACAAAGCCGTTTAAGCTTGGCTGTAAAGAATAAATCCTATATAGACTATGAAGGAAATAATACAAAACTTGATTTAAAACTTGTGCTTTCATCCACGGCAAAGACTATTGACCTTGTTGAAAAGCACGGTATGCTTACCGAATTTTACTATACAATGTGCGTAGTTTCAATAGAAACGGTACCCCTTAATGAAAGACCTGATGATTTGTATGACTTTATAATGTATTACACCGATAAATATAATAATAAATACAAAAAATCCGTAGCATTTTCAGACAAGGCAATTAACGAAATGCTTCGATATTCATGGGAAAACAACATTGCCGAAGTAAAGCATACCATAAACAAACTTATACTTAACGCTGATAAAAATATTCTCCATGACTTTGATTTGCCAAAAAATATATCAAGAGAATCAACAGAATACTACAGCGAAAATATGGATTTAAAAATGGCTTTGGAGCTTTATGAAAGCAAAATAATAAACAGAGCATTTGAAAGATTTCACACAACAACCGATGTCGCAAGGTGTCTTAATATAAGCCAGCCTACGGCAGTCAGAAAAATACAAAAATATGTATCAAATTACAGAAAGGATGATATAAATGAAAAATAATCAGCCGCCAAGTGCATCAAGCTCACCAAGATTTGTTAATATGGGCAGCTTTATGCGACTTCCAAGAACAGACAACCCTGAAGGATTAGATGTAGCAGTTTTAGGTGTACCCTTTGATACAGGCTCATCATTCAGAACAGGCTCCAGATTTGGTCCTCATGGCATAAGAAAAATGTCAGCAATGATTAAACCCAACAACGTAATTATGAATGTAAACATAATGGATATATTAAAGGCAGCAGATATAGGTGATGCCCCTATTATACCCGGATATATTATTCCTACATACGATATTATTGAAGAATATGTTTCCAAAATACTGGATGCCGATGCCATACCTCTTACTCTCGGAGGTGACCATGCCATTGCCCTTGGAGAGCTTAGAGCCATTGCCAAAAAGCACGGTCCTGTGTCACTTGTTCACTTTGATTCACACCTTGATCTGTGCGATACGGTATTCGGACAAAAATATAACCACGGTACACCTTTCAGACGTGCTGTTGAGGAAGGGCTTATTAATCCAAACACCTCCATACAAATAGGTATGAGAGGCTCATTATATGATCCGGACGATTTTAAACTTGCTTCAGACTTAGGCTTTGAAGTAATTCCGGGACATCAGCTTCATAAACTTACAGCTGAAGAACTTGGAAAAAGAGTTAAAAACAGAGTAGGAAATACAAAAGTATTTTATACATTTGACATTGATTTTGTTGACCCGGCTTATGCTCCGGGAACAGGTACACCTGAGGTTGGAGGCTTTACTTCCTTTGAAACTCTGGAATTTATACAACAACTGAAGGATTTAAACTTTGTTGGCTTTGATATAGTTGAGGTTGCACCCGAATATGACAGCGGTGAGATAACAGCTTATATGGGTGCAAATATAGCCTTTGAGTTTATGTCAATAATGGCATATCAAAAAGCAAATAAATTGAACAGATATAAATAATTATGGACAAGGGTGTCTTACATAAGGCTACCCTTGCCTTTTTTATAAAACAACAAAAGAAAGGATGACTTAAAATGAAAAAATTAATCAAAAAAATTACAGCAATCACAATGACTGCATTACTTACAGCAACAGTATTAACAGGATGCGGTTCTCAATCAGCCAAAAACGACGGACCCCTCACTCCCGAATCCATAAAGGAAGCAGGAAAGTTGGTATCCTACACAGAAGCAGCAAATGAACCCTTTGAATACCTTGATGACAGCGGCAATATTGCAGGATATGATGTTGAAATTCTCCAATATATATGTGACAGTCTTGGTGTAGAGCTTGTACTTGAAAATAAGCCTTTTCAGGGTATTTTAACCTCCCTTGAAGAAGGCAAGTGCGATATGGTATCTGCTGCCCTTGGTGTAACTAAGGAAAGAGGAGAAAAGTACAATCTTACAATACCTATTGCAGAAGGCACTACAGTATTAATTAAACGTAAGGGTGATGCCGGCATTAATACTATTGCTGATTTAGCAGGAAAGAAAATCGGTACACAGACAGCATCTTACAGCGAAACTGACTCAAAGGCATTTAGCAGCAGTCTTGTTGCACAGGGGCTGAGCGGTGCAGACGTTCTTACATACGCTGCATATCCCGATGCTTACGCCGAATTAACAAATAACGCAGTTGATGCAGTTGCACAGAGTGTATCCATTGCAAATGTACTTGTAAAGGATAATACTGACAAGTATGAAATTATTGCCGATGAAAACGGTGAGCCTGCAGCCATTAATGTTCCTACTTATACTTCTTGGGGCTTTAGAAAAGAAGATACTGAACTTTGCGAATACTTTAATGACATAATTAAGGAAATGAAAGAAAACGGAAAACTGGAAGAATTACAGATTAAGTATTTCGGTGCAGCAACTGATTTACCTGATTCAGACTTTATTCCGGCAGAGTAATGTTTAAGCATCAAAAAAGGAGGTGATTTCCTATGGAAGGTTGGGATTTGGTTTTCAAATACATTCCAAAGCTAATGGAGGGCTTAGGCTACACGGTCATCTCCTCTGTATGTGCAATAATTATAGGCTTAGTGGTAGGACTTACACTGGCTGTAATAAGACTTGGTAAAAACAGATTAATAAATTCCGTTATCGGTGTGTACATAAGTTTTGTAAGAGGTACACCTGTAATAGTCCAGATATTTATTATATTTTATGTACTGTCAGATTTTATTGACCTTCCGCCCCTTACTGCCGGTATTATAGCCTTAAGCTTAAACAGCGGCGGTTTTATTGCTGAAATCATAAGAGGCGGTTTTACGGCAATACCAAAGGGGCAATATGAAGTCTGTGAAGCAATGGGTTTTTCATATTTACAGACCTTAAGAAGGGTAATTCTTCCTCAGGTTTTTAAAATTACCCTTCCTCAATTTTTAAATGAATTTATTGCTATTATAAAGGTTTCACCCCTTTTGTCAATGATAGGTGTTGAGGAGCTTACAAGAGTTGCTCAAATGAGAATAAACAATCTTCACGAGATTGTTCCTCTCCCCTTTTATATAACGCTTTTTGTAACATATTTTCTCTTTAATTCACTGTTGGAATTTACCGCAGGTAAAATTGAGAAAAAAGCACTGTTAAGAAAAGGAGGTAATTAAATATGAAAGGAAACATATTTGAAACACTGCTGCCTTTCTTCCGTCCGGGAATTAAACTGACAATAATTATTTCATTTTCAGCAATACTAATTTCCCTTATAACAGGCTTATTCCTTGGCTTAATGTATGTATCAAAAAACAAAGCCATACACAACATTGCCTACTTATACATAAAGATATTCAGAAACACCCCCTTTATGGTACAGGTTTATTTAATATACTTTGGTTTAAGACCTGTATTGGGACTTCAGAATTTCAGTGCGGCAGTAATAGGAACGGCTGCACTTGCCCTATATACAACAGCCTATGTTGCGGTTATTCTTGAAAGCGGTTTAAGGTCAGTGCCAAAGGGACAGTATGAATCTGCAGAAGTGCTTAATATCCCATATTTTACGGCATTTTTCAGAATTATACTCCCCCAGGTATTTACTGTCATTATTCCTTCCCTTACAGGACAGCTTATAATGACAGTAAAAGAGTCCTCCGTACTTACAGTTATTTCTGTTTCAGAGCTTACCAATAAGACCTATACAGCCACAAACGAAACAGCCATTGAATCCTTTGAAATATTTATAGTAGCAGGCTGTGTATACTGGGCAATAAATCTTATAATTGAAATTATATCTAAATTAGCCGAAAAAAGAGCTTCTAAATATCAGCTTCAGGGAGGTAGGTAATATGTTAGGTGATAACGCTATATTAGCCGTAAATCTTGGAAAAAAATACGGAAATAACGAAGTATTGAAAAATATAAATATTACAGTAAAAAAGGGAGAGGTTGTCTGTATAGTAGGCCCGTCAGGCTCAGGAAAATCCACGTTTTTAAGATGCCTTAACTACCTTGAAAAGGCAACTGCAGGAGATATTATATATGAATACGGACAGATAAAAGGGACGGAAGACTTAAAAGGTTCTATTCCTCTCTCAAACAGCAGAAATGCAAAGAAAATAAGAAAAAATGTAGGAATGGTATTTCAGTCCTTTAATCTGTGGCCTCATAAAACAGTTTTGGAAAATGTTACAGAGGCTCCCATACTTATAAAAAAGACTAAAAAAGGTGATGCTCACAGCCTTGCATTAAAGCTCCTTGAAAAGGTAGGTATGTCAGAAAGAAAGGACTATTACCCGTCACAGCTTTCAGGCGGTCAGCAGCAGAGAGTAGCCATTGCAAGGGCACTTGCAATGCAGCCTGAAATTATGCTTTTTGATGAACCTACATCTGCCCTTGACCCTGAGCTTGTAGGCGAAGTTCTGAATGTTATGAAAGGGCTTGCACAGGAAGGTATGACCATGGTTATTGTCACCCACGAAATGGGCTTTGCCCTTGAAGTTGCCGATAGAGTAATATTTATGGACGGCGGCTATGTTGTTGAAGAAGGTAAACCTGAAAGTGTAATTAAAAATCCGCAAACAGACAGAGCTAAACTGTTTTTCTCCAGTGTTTTAAAATAAGATTACTAAATTTTGAAAGTCAAAGATATTCGTACTCCGCTTACGCTACGTAAAATTTAAAAAACTTCGTTTTTTAACATACTCATAACCGACGGCATTGCGATGCCTTTGTCGGTTAAAATAAAAGCAAGCATCTCTTTCAAGGCTGTCGATTTTCTCGACAGCCTGATATTTTACCACAAATTACAAAAAAACTATTGACAAATATTAAAAACAGGTGTATCCTTATAAGTAGTTAGTAAAGGCTAATTAAAGTAGAGTTTTCTAACTATAATAGCCCTAACTAACTTTTTATTGGTCTTGTATGTTAGCAAAAACTAACATTATTTTTAGCAATTTGGGTTAGTTTTTGCTAATTTAATTAGTTTTATCTAATTGGTTAGGAGGTTTTATATGATGCCTTTAACTCTTTGCCCTTTAGGGGAAAGCAACATTATTAAAAAAGTAGGCGGCAGACCTGACACAAAGAAATTTCTTGAAAGTCTTGGTTTCGTAGCCGGTGGTGAAGTCTGTATTGTTGCTGCCATGGGCGGCAACTTAATAGTAAATATAAAGGAGTCAAGAGTTGCAGTAAGCAAGGAAATGGCTTCAAAAATTATGGTTTAAGGAACAAGGAGGAAATTATGAAAACTTTAAGGGAAGCTAAAATCGGCGAAACTTTAAAGGTACTCAAACTTACAGGTGAGGGTGCTGTCAAGCGAAGAATTATGGATATGGGAATTACAAAGGGTGTTGAAATTTATGTCCGTAAGGTTGCACCTCTGGGTGATCCTGTTGAAGTAACCGTAAGAAATTATGAGCTTTCTATAAGAAAAGCTGATGCTGAAATGATTCAGGTTGAAAATTGCTAATTTTAAAGGAGGATACATAAAATGAGCATTAAAATAGCCCTTGCGGGTAATCCCAATTGCGGTAAAACAACTTTATTTAATGCCTTGACAGGTTCAAATCAGTTCGTTGGTAACTGGCCGGGTGTTACAGTTGAAAAGAAAGAGGGTAAGCTTAAATTTAATAAGGAAGTTACAATTATGGACTTACCGGGTATATATTCCCTTTCTCCATATACTCTTGAAGAGGTTGTTGCAAGAACTTACCTTATTAACGAAAAGCCTGATGCAATTTTAAATATTGTAGACGGTACTAACCTTGAGAGAAACTTATATCTTACCACACAGCTTACAGAGCTTGGTATTCCTGTAGTTATTGCCATCAATATGATGGATGTTGTTAAAAAGACAGGTGACAAAATTAATATTGCTGAACTTTCAAGACAGCTTGGCTGTAAGGTAGTTGAAATTTCAGCATTAAAGGGCACAGGTGTTAAGGAAGCCGCCGATGAAGCTGTTAAGGCTGCAAAGTCAACAAAGACAGTACCTATGCATGCATTTGGAAGTGAAGCTGAACATGCCATTGCTCATATTGAGGACGTATTAAAGGGTAAGGTCAGTGAAGATCAGGAAAGATGGTTTGCTATAAAGGCTTTTGAGAGAGACGAGAAGGCTATGTCTCAGCTAAACCTTGATTCCTCCGGGTTAAAGGATATAGAAACTGTTATTAAGGGTGTTGAGGACAGTCTTGATGATGACAGTGAAAGTATTATTACAAATGAAAGATATATTTACATTGCATCTATATTAAAGGGTGCCTATGTTAAAAAGAATAAAGGCGAACTTACCATATCAGATAAAATCGATAAGGTAGTTACTAACAGATTTTTAGCTCTTCCTATTTTTGCGGCAGTTATGTTTATTGTTTATTACATATCAGTTACTACTGTTGGTGCATGGGTAACTGACTGGACTAATGACTGTCTGTTTGGTGATGGTTTCTTCTTCCTTAACAAGGGTGCTGCCGAGTATGAGGAAGCAGTTGGTGAATTTGACAGAGCAGACCAGATTCTTGCTGCTATGGAGGAAGGGGAAGCTGCTGTTGATATTACAGATGAAGACGGTGAAGTTATTGAAACTGTTGACATTACAGAGGATGTAATTGCCGAGGCTGAAGCCTTGGAAGAGCCTGATCCTGCTGAATATGGCTGGTGGGTTGACGGTATTCCTGTTTTAGTCGGTAATTTCTTAGAGAGTGTAAATTGTGCCGAATGGTTATCTGCACTTATACTTGATGGTATTATTGCAGGTGTTGGTGCAGTCCTTGGTTTTGTTCCTCAGATGCTTGTACTCTTTATATTCCTTGCTTTCTTGGAGGCTTGCGGATATATGGCAAGAGTTGCATTTATTATGGACAGAATTTTCAGAAAGTTTGGTCTTTCAGGCAAGTCATTTATCCCTATGTTAATAGGTACAGGTTGTGGTGTTCCCGGTGTTATGGCATCCAGAACCATTGAAAATGACAGAGACAGAAAAATGACAATAATGACAACTACTTTCATTCCTTGCGGTGCTAAGCTGCCTATTATTGCTCTTATTGCAGGTGCTTTATTAGACGGTGCATGGTGGGTATCTCCAAGTGCTTACTTTGTTGGTATTGCTGCTATTATTATCTCAGGTATTGTTTTAAAGAAAACTAAAATGTTTGCCGGTGATCCTGCTCCTTTCGTTATGGAATTGCCTGCATACCACTGGCCAACAGTCGGCAATGTTTTAAGAAGTATGTGGGAAAGAGGCTGGTCATTTATTAAAAAGGCAGGTACAATAATTTTACTTGCTACTATCTTAGTTTGGTTCTTATCAGGCTATGGCTTTGGTGCTGACGGTTTCGGTGCTGTTGATATGGATCAGAGCTTACTTGCCAATATCGGTAACTTATTTGCATGGATATTCAAGCCACTTGGCTTTGGCGACTGGAAGGCAACCGTTGCCTGCGTAACAGGCTTAATTGCCAAGGAAAATGTTGTTGGTACATTTGGTGTATTATACGGCTTTGCTGAAGTAGCTGAAGACGGTGCTGAAATCTGGGGTACATTACAGAGTGCTTATACTCCTGTTGCAGGTTATGCATTCCTTGTGTTCAACCTCCTTTGTGCTCCTTGCTTTGCTGCAATCGGTGCTATTAAAAGAGAAATGAACTCACCTAAGTGGACAGTATTTGCTATAGCATATCAGTGTATATTTGCTTATTGTGCAGCACTTGTAATTAATCAGATTGGTATGCTTATTACAGGTACACCTAATGTTATCGGCTTAATTGTTGCTCTTGTAATCATTGCATTTACTCTTTATATGTTATTCAGACCATATA
>DBGCRA010000102.1:0-42186 GCA_048359195.1 Candidatus Gallispira sp. | reverse complement strand
TATCTGTGTATTAAGGATTTTATTTCATACCTGCCAAAAAGACCTGTCGTAGGTGCTTTCACAGCCACGGCTACAGACAAGGTAAAAAATGATATTGTAAAAGGCTTAAACCTTTTATCCCCCTATAATCTTACAACAGGCTATAACAGAGAAAATCTTTACTTTGCAGTAATGTACCCAAGAGAAAAAATGTATGCCGCCGTTAAAATAATAGAAAGGCACAAGGGCGAAAGCGGCATAATATACTGTATTTCAAGAAAAGCGGTAAACGAACTTGAATATTATTTAAGTCTTAAAGGCTACAGCGTCACAAAATATCACGCAGGACTTGGAGATATGGAAAGAAAGAATAATCAGGACAGCTTTTTGCAGGGAGATAAGGATATAATGGTTGCCACAAATGCCTTTGGTATGGGTATAGATAAGCCTGATGTGCGATATATACTTCACTACAATATGCCAATGAGTATGGAAGCATATTATCAGGAAGCAGGCAGAGCAGGACGTGACGGCAGACCTGCACAGTGTATAATGTTTTATTCCTACAGTGATTACAGCACAAATGAATTTTTAATTAATCTCATTGATGATAACGAGGAGCTGTCCCAAGAGGAAAAAGGCAATATTAAGGCAAAGAATATGTATAAGCTGGATAAAATGAAGGCTTATGCTTTTTCAAGACGATGTCTTAGAGAATATATATTAAATTACTTCGGAGAGAAAGCAAATCCCAACTGCGAATATTGCAGTAACTGTATGAAACAGGACAAAATAAAGGGCTATACACCATCAGCAGACAGAGAGCTTTACAAAAGATTAAAGGAAATAACTGTGCAGATTGCAAAACAGGAAAGAATTTCAGCATACTCCGTTTTAAATGATTCAGTGCTTATGAATATGGCTATAAAAAAGCCCCATAATTTAGAGGAAATGAAAAAGGTTGAAGGTATAGGCAATTATAAGGTAAGAAGATATGGGGAAATTTACTTGAGAATAATTAGGGAATGGGAAAACAATGAGTAAATACAACCCCTATATTGTTGTGGGTGTTACAAAATATTTTCTATTGACTAATTATATGTCTATGATATAATAAAATTAATAAAAACTAGGAGGGTTAATACCAATGAAAAAGCTTATAATAACAGCAGCGGCAATGCTTATGCTGACAATACCTGTTATGGCTGATGATACAGTAACAGTATATTCAAACGGCAATGAAGTTGCTGACAAAGGAATTATAATTGATGGCAGAACAATGGTACCTGTCAGAGGTGTTTTTGAGTATATGGGATATGATGTTGAATGGAACAGCAATACAAAGACTGCCACATTAACAAACACAAAAAAGGAAACAGTGATTACTCTTACCGGCGGAGAAAGTACATTTACAGTTAATGAAAATGTAATAACTCCCGATGTACCTCAACAGATAGTTGAAGGCAGATTTATGCTGCCTTTAAGAGCAGTAGGTGAAGCTGTTAATGCTAAGGTTGAGTGGACAGCTGAAACAAAAACCGCCTACATTAAAGAGTCTGATAGTGATAATAATGCTCCTGACGAAACAGAAGCTAATAAAAATTCAGACAATACACAAACCTATGAAAATTCTGAAACTATAGGCAACACTACAATAACAAGCTCTATGAATGTTCCTTTTGTCAAAATTGAGGCTATTGATCCTAATGAAGTTCCTGAAGGAACAAATAAAATTTCTGTAGATTAAATTTTTAACAACATAGGGATGTTACCTACATTGTTTTTATCCCTTGATTGCTTGAACTGCAATCAAGGGATTTTTTCTACTATTAAATTCTTACTAACAGCATAGGGAAGCAGTCCCCTATGCTGTTAGTAAGAACAAAAACCTCGGAAACATATATATTTCCGAGGTTTTTTAATTCTTATAATTTCTATGACAATTTAATTAGAGTATTAAAAATTAATTGAGGTATAAGTCTTGTCATTTTTATTAAAATTAGCAGTATTTATACCACCACTTGCCATTAATACGTCCTCATTATTAAGGACAGTGATTTTAATTTCAGGCTTAATATAATTCTTCATTTTAAATCTCCTCCTTAATAATTATTCTGCAATGTTAGCATTACTAGATACATAAGTTGTAGCTGTACCGTCCATAGCAACATTAACAGTACCCCAGTCAACAGTTCTGCTATTGATTGAACCTGATTCATCATTAGAAACTGTAGCCCTAATTGATACATCAACAGATGCTTTATCAGCAGCAGATGTAAGTCTTACAGGGAAGCTGTACTCTGTTGTTCCATCAGCACCTACACAAGCATCAAGCGCATATGTAGTACCATCAATTACAGCATCAACGCCCTGTACCCAATAAGGTAAAGAAGCACTGTCAACTACAATCTTGAATGCACCGTCACAAGCGTTAATCTTATCAACCGTGTTTCCAACATTAGGTGTATCACCCTTACCATTTACAGTATCCGCTAATAAACATCCAGACGCTTTAAATACCTCTGTGTTTAAAGCGTCAACATCAACACTCTTATTTACAGTAAAGATAATATAAGCTTCTGGGGTACTTGCATTTAAAGCTTGACTTGATGTATGATACCAACCATACATAACTTCATTATCACCTTTCGCTGGATTGTATACAGATGAACCAGCTGCTGTAAATCTACTACCTCTCCAAGTACCCAATGCATTTATAAATTGAATTGTAACATCGTCACTAGCATAAGTTTCTGAACCAAGAGTAGCAACTGTATCAAAAAAATCATCAGTTGCATTAGATGTATCATAACCAGGAGTTACATACATACTATCATACTCAATTATATACTGAAAATTAGTTATAGCATCAGTAGTTGAAAATACATCAACAGGAAGAGCAATGACATGACCTTCTGTTAAAACATCTGTACTCACACCGTCTGTAATATCATAAGGTGTTCCTATATGAAATAAATCACTATCTGCTGCAAAGGCAGAAGTCGCAGTTGCAACAATACCTAAAGCTAGAAAAGCACTAATCATTTTTTTTAATTTCATTTTGCCTTCAATCCCTTCAATTTTTTTATTGTTCTACCGGAAATTTATCAATTAAACCTACTGCATACTGAGCAATTAAACTAGCATCTGTGGTTGTAATTGTACCATTACCATCTACATCAGCAGCTTTAAGATACTTGGTATCTAAAGTAATTAAACCTACTGCATGCTGAGCAACTAAACTAGCATCTGTAGTTGTAACAGTCTTTGTTCCGTCAACATCACCATATAATATTTCCTCAGCATCTATAGTAATCTCGCCATTTGCAACAGCTACAGTATCAGCAGTATCACTAGTACCATCACTAGTTAAAGAAACAACCTCAACAGTAATAGGTACACTACCGGTAGCTGTATCAGCAACTTCAAAGTCAACTAATGCCATAGTAGTAGCATCACTAACGGAAACAGGTGTTGCGCTTGCCCATGCAACCGCTAAAACTTCCTCGGTATCGGAAGTTGAAACTTTATCACACACAAGAACGGTGTTTTCACTGTCAAAGCCTGTACCTGCAACAGCATAACAATCGCCGCCTGAAACATCAGTATCTGCAAGCTTTGGAGTAACCTTAGTTGGGTCATACGTGAGCTTCATAATATAGCCATTTACGCTAACACTGGTTTCTGAACTGTCAGGAGTAACGACAACAGGTACTTCTGCAATACCGGCTTCAGGACTAACTGCCCCTGCAGAATATGTAGCCGCCTGTACACCAACAGCCATAAGAGCCATAGCACCAACAGCAACAAGAGTGCCTAAAACACTTCTTAATTTCATACTTTACCTCCTTTTTTATTTTTACAAATATACCTCAATGCTTTATCAAAATACTTTGTTCAATTAATAAAACATTTCAGTAATTTTCAAGCAAAATTGAAACAGTGCTTCAATTTTGTCTCTTATAAGTTACATTATATACCAATATTTCAAAATTTGCAATAGGGAATTACAACAATTTGATTACAAATTTTGTAAATTTCCCTACTGCATATTACATTTTATGACAAAAATTAGTTAAATACTGCACCTATGCCTTCGATTTCAGTACCTGCCTTTGGCTGTAAGAAACCGTTTAACTTAATAGAACCGTCAGCATTTCTCATTTCCTCATGTACATTATTAAGATTAGTATATGGTAATGTCATTGATTCAAAATCTGAATCAGAAATTGTAATCTCTGTACCTACAGTCTGAGCATCTGTATTATTGGTAATCAGACCGTTAGCAATCTTATAATATGCATTTGCGGAACCGATTACAGAATTAATAACAGTTGCATTTGCATTATATGTTACACTGTCTGATGTACCCTGGAATCTGTCCATACCACCGTTAGGGTCAGCATTTAATACATAAGAAAGACAGTTAGTCATTGTAAGATCCTCAGTTGCTCTGTATACAGAGAAATTATGCTTCTTAACATCAGTCTGAGCATTCATATAACCTGTACAGTTCTTTAATACTGCAAGACCCGGGTTGTTGTTATCGGTAAAACCGCAAGCACCGTTACCGAAAGCTATACAGTTTTCAACAACATTGGCAGTGCTGTAACCTAAACCGCCAAGCTTGAAACCATTTCTGTCGCCTTTAGCCTCTACAGTACCATCAGTTAAGAAACCGTTATTAAATGCAATACAGTTTCTGATTGTAATAGGATACTTATTCTGCTGGTCGCCTGACTTGCTGTATAAATCCCAACCGTCATCAGAGTTGCAGTATGCAATACATCCGTCAAATACTACGTTTTCGCCTACGCCTAACTTAGCTGCAAAACCATCTGCATTTTCAGGCTGAATGTTATTAAATGATGTACAATTCTTAACTAATACATTAGAACCGCCGGCAGAAATCTGAAGACCGGTATCACCATTAGCCTCAAATACACAATTTTCAACATTAACATGGTCACCTGTTATATACATACCATTGTCAGCTGCATTCTTAACTACAAGGTTAGACAAATCATAATAATCACCTGATACTGTTATACCTCTTGTGCTGCTGCTTGTATTGCTGAAATCAAGAGTTGCATATCCGTCAGCACAAGTTATTGTAATTGGGCTGGATGCTGTAGCTGTCTTAGATAACTTAACACCTGAAGAACTCATTGCATAGTCGCCTGCTTCAAGGTTAATAACAGTACCTGCTGTAGCACTTTTTAATGCAGACTCAAGGCTTGTTGCATCACCGGCTGAAATATTGATTGCACCACTTAAATCAGCAGTAGTTGATTCAGTAGTTCCGTCAGAACCTGATGCAGAAGTTGTTGTTTCAACAGAAACATCACCGCCCATTGTTACTACAATCTGGCTTACAGTCTGGTTACCTTCTGTATTAAATATGTAATAAGTACCTGCTGCTAAAGTAACACTGCCCTCAGTTGTACCTGCCGCAATTGTGTATACAGCATTTGCTGTGTCACCAACAGTCTTGGAAACATAAAGTGTCTTTTCGCCGCCTGTTGTGATTGCTACATTTGCTGTATCACCAAGTGTAAACTCAATCCAACCCGGAGCTGATGATGAGTTGTACTTCTCATTCTTCCAAGCACCGCTTGTATTCTTATCGTTATTTACAGTTACATAACTATCATTTGTACCTCTTGAAATAGTCATACTCTGGTTGATAACATTACCCTCTGCATATGCAGCAGTTGTAGCCTCAGTTGCAGCTTCTGTTGTTGCCACTGTTGTAGCTTCTGTAGTAGCTTCTGTAGTCTCTGTTGGTCCTACAACAGTCTTCTCAAATGCTAAGCTTGTAAGTCTTGCCTTAGATGATGTTGCACCTGAAATTGTGTACTCTACATCTGCTTCAAGAGTTATTGTCTGAGTTGACGTGTCATTTCTGTCAATTAATTGATCAGTATATGCACCGCCGTTAATTACAAGGTTAGCGTTTGTTAATGTTACTGTTAAGTTCATTGGTTCTGCAACCTTAAACTTAATGTAATCTCCATTGTCAATTCTTACCTGTGATGCGTCAATCTGTGAAACGCTGTATACCATATTCTCATATGTGCCGCTTGTTTCGGTAATTGTTGACTGACCAAAGCTATAAGTACCTGCTGCTACATAATCACCGCTTACAGGAGCTGTTGTAGTTGCTTCAGTTGTAGCCTCTGTAGTAGCCTCAGTTGTAGCTGCTGTAGTAGCCTCTGTAGTTGCCACTGTTGTAGCCTCTGTAGTTGCTTCTGTTGTAGTTTCAGCGGCATTGTTATTCAAAATCCATACGGCATCAAGAATATCTACCTTGCCGTCGCCGCCTTCTACGTTGCAGTCAGCAGCGTCCATATCATAAGGAGTAGTGTCAGTAATAATGCCTGAAGCTATTCTTAATACAATAGCTGCATCTACTGCATTAACTACACCATCCTTATTTACATCACCACGTATACCTGTTGGAGGAACATCTTCCTCAACTGTAACTGTACCGGCATTAGCGGTTACTGATGCAGGAGTACCCTCAGATATATACATTTCATCAACTGTAACAGTTAATGTATAAGCACCTGCTGTCTTTGGAGTAACAACTAAGTTAAATAATATATCATTGCCTGAAACTATTGTATCAGCAGGGTTAGAGCCTGCTACGCCAACCGTACCGTCACCGATATTGTAGCTCATTACAGCACTTGAGTCTGTAATCATATTACCTTCTGTTACAGAATCAACCGTAATATTATCAGAATCAAATGCAACATTTACATCATAAGATGCAAGAGTAGATACACCTGTAAGTCTTACAGGAATTACAATCTGCTGACCAACAAGACCTGTAACTGCGTCTACACTGATCTGAACACCTTCAACAGGAGTCTGAGTAGTTGCCTCTGTAGTTGCTTCTGTTGTAGCTTCTGTAGTCGCCTTTGTAGTTGCTTCTGTTGTTGCCTTTGTTGTAGCTTCTGTAGTTGCCTCTGTTGTATCAACAGGAGTGCTGTCCATTGTTACTACAATCTGACTTATAGTCTGGTTACCTTCTGTATTAAATATGTAATAAGTACCTGCCTCTAAATCTACACTGCCCTCTGTTGTTTTTGCTGCAATTGTGTATACAGCATTTGCTGTATCACCAACAGTCTTGGAAACATAAAGTGTCTTTTCACCGCCTGTAGTAATTGCTACATTTGCAGCCTTACCAAGTGTGAACTCAATCCAGCCCGGAGCTGATGATGAGTTGTACTTATCATTCTTCCAAGCACCGCTTGTATTCTTATCGTTATTTACAGTTACATAGCTGTCATTTAAGCCTCTGGAAATAGTCATACTCTGGTTAATAACACTATCACCTGAAGGTGGAACCACTTCAGCAGTTGTAGTTTCTACAGGAATATCACCGCTGGTAGTTGTTTCTGAACCGCCGGTAGTTGTTTCTGTAGTATTCTCTGAAACAGAATCACCAATAGCATACTGTACAAGATAGAGATGTGTTTCTGTCTTGTTCTTCTTTATTGTATTAACACCTGCCTGTACATCAAATGTATTGGTACCTGTAGTAACATTGCATGTAGTAGTAGTTCCTGTTGTAGCATTAACAATGTCAACAGAACCTGTACCTTCCATAACTAATGTAATTGTACCATCAGCAGGAGCCTCAAATGTAACAGTTGTGCTTGACTGCATTTTTATAGCAGCAGTAAGCTCTTCACCGTCAAATATCTGAGGATTGCTTCCTGCACTTGACCAGCTGCTTGCATTTGCAATTGTAAAGAAGTCTTCTGTATTTGTATCAGATGTATAATTCCAAGTATAAAGAGCACCCTTATACCTTAATACAGCAACTGCAGAAGCTGTATCTGTTCTTGAAGCCGTTAACTTAGCAGGAGTAACTGATGTTGTTGCCCAGCCTGCAAGAGTAACTGTAACATTATAAGGTGTACTCACTTCAACATCGCCTGTAAATGTAAGTCCGTCTACTGATGTAAGCTGAGTTGAACCTACAAATACCTTTGCATTGGTTCCGTCAAGAGGCTGAGTTTCGTCTGCCTCTGCCTGCAATGTAACAGAAACTGTACCCTTGTACTTTTCAAGGTGAATTTCTGTAGCAGCATCTGTTGTCTTTACAACAATTGCCTGAGCAGCTGTTGGTGCAATAAAGTCACCTGTATCTGCAATTATAACTGTGTAATTGCCTGTTGCAATCTGCGAAGCTGACTTATAAGTACCGTCACCCTGATCAGCTAATACTGTACCGTCAGCTAATTTAACAGTTGCACCCTTTACAGCTTCATTATTTGAACCGCCTGTAAGCTTAACTACAGCATAACCGTCATAGTCAACCTGTAAAGCAACAGTCTGTTCAAACATATCACCGTCATTTTCAATGCCTGTAGCATTAACAGAAACATTTGAATAGCCTTCCTTAGATACTGTAACCTGATACTCACCGCCAAGAGCAGCCTGTGCGGTGTAAACACCGTTGCCTGTATTAGTAAAGGTTAAGCCGCTTGCTGTTACTGTTGCATCAGTTATTGGATTGCCGCTTGCATCTGTAACAGTAATCTTAACTGTACCTGATTCTGTTATAGGGAATGCCTTTAATGTACCTGCATAAGTTGTAACAGCCTCAGGAACATCAGCAGCGTCATCTAATCTTGTTACCTGTGTATTGCCTGATGCATCACAGTAGAAGTATGTAGGATTTGTATCCCAGTTTGCAATAGAACCGCCGTCCATCATTGTAAGACCGTTATCTGAAAGACCTGCCTCAGTTCTTGATGAAGCTTCTACAACTGTACCGTTAATATCACCTGACTGTCCCGGATTAACATTAATATTACCAAAGAGCTTTAATCTACAGGTAGAATCTCTTAAATTCCATGGTCTCTTACAGCTGTCAAAGTAGTTGTTTTCAGCAAAGCAGGATGCCTCACCTCTAAGGTCAATAGTAGTATCTGTTGCGCCTGTATAGTAAGTATTGTAAATATGAACATTGCCGCCTGCAGCAAGAGGCTGTCTTGCAGCAACACCTTCATACCAGTTATGGTGTAATGTACTGTTATACTGAACTATCTTTTCACTTGAACCGATAAGACCTGTCTTATGACACTTTACAAAGTGATTGTATGCTAATGTAAAGTTATGACCTCTCTTAAAGTCAATAGCACCATCGCCTTCCTTCTTGTCACTCTCAGCAGAAGGATTAGCATAACCGGGATAATAAGTATTATTATGTACCCAAATTCTTCTGATTGGTGCTGTAATAGCATCATCACCCTGGAATGCAGTAGCATCCTCTGAATAGTTCTTAAATGTAAGGTTTCTTATTTCAAAGCTCTCGCCGGCCTCAGCAGGACAAGTAGCTGTCTGTGAAAATGTAAAGCCCCAGCCGTCAACTGTAGCATCATCACCTATACCTTCAATAGTAACATTTCTTGCATACTTTGTAATTGCAAGATTACCGTTATCACCCTTAGCACCGCCAAGGATAGGATCCTTAACATTATAAGGAGTTAAATTTTCAGGCACAGTAACTGTACCCACAAGTCTTACAATAATAGGTCTGTTGTCAGTAATTGTAACTTCCTGAACAAGCTTCATATTATTGTTAAGAATATTACCTATACCCACACCGGTTCTTGTATAAGGATCACCGCTTGATGGAGTATAGCTCCATGTCTTTCCCTCATAACCCGGAAGCTCGACTGTATCCTTATTTTCATCGGTTACATAAACAATAACCGCATTGTCCTTTGGTGTACCATCATTATTATATGCACCTACACCCTGTGAATAATTAAAGTGAGCATAGCCTGAACGGTCATGAGCATATACCTTAATATTGTTGTTAGTATACTCAGTGCCGTCAGATGCTGTAACCTTTAATTCATAATTACCTGCTGCAACACCCGGTATATCAACACGACCATATCCGCTTGAAGATGCTTTTCTTACAAGGTAAGTTAAGTCATCGCCTGTAAGATATGTATAATCATCAGTAGATCCCTTTGGTCTGTATCCAACAGTAACATTTGCACTGTCAGGATCTGAATCAGGCCATTCAGCATAAATTGTTTCATTCCAGCCTGCTGCTACAGAAAAGCCTGCAGCCTGAGCTGTAACGGGACCAATAGCTACTGATGAAAAAAGCATTGCAGTTGCAAGAATACCACTTAAGGCCTTCTTAAAACACTTTTTCATGTTTAAATTTTCCTCCTTTTTTTAAAATTGACTTATAGTCATTTGGTTTCCTGTATATTGGGGGAGGCAACATGCCAACCCCCGTAATTTACAGGAAGATAATTAATATATAATTATTAATTATTTAATATAATTTTGCCGATAAGGTAAGCATCATAAGCTGTTACCATACCGTCACCGTTTACATCAGCCAAAGTTGGGTTTGTAACTGATGCAATCTTGCCTGATGCAAAGTCAAGTACCATCTGAACATCGGCATTCTCTACAGCACCGCTGTCGTTAGCATCGCCCTTAACACCGTCAGGATCATCAGGTGTTAAATTGTCATAATATTCAATATAGTAAAGATTAGACTCGCCTGTGCCCTTCTTTAATGTATGAGTACCTGCTGCCACATTACTTATAGTAAGAAGATAGTCGGAAGGAATAGTATATTCTGTTCCGTCCAATGTTACTGTCATACCAACACTTGCTGAGTTAAATACCAGTGTAAGAGTACCTGTTGTCGTATTGGTAAATACAATACTTGCTGAACTTTGCATCTTAATACAATCATCGAGAACCATACCGTCATAAGTAACTGTACCCTTTGTAGATGACGTGCTTCCTGAAATTGTATAGAAGTCACTCTCAATACCTGAGTCTGTTACATTATGAATCTTACCGCTTGATGGATTTACGGCAATTGTAGTTGCCTCTGTAGTTGTTTCTGATGATTTAGTTGTTGTTTCAGTTGATGCATCTGACTTAGTTGTTGTTTCTGTTGAATCACCATCGTCATAAGCTACTGAAATATTTGTTACATTAATACCACTGCCTGCTGAATAAATATAATATGTACCTGCTGAAGGCAATGCAACACCAGTTGAAGAGCCGGTAGATATTGTACCAATAATATTGCCGCTTGCATCAGCAATATTAAGAGTTCTTACATCTGTACCACCTGAAGTAGATGTTACGTAAATTGTACCTGATGAAGCCACATCAACACTGATAAGACGCTTACCTGTTGCAAAATCACCTCCGCCGCCAAGCTGAATACCCTTAGAAGTACTTACTGTAACAGTGCCTGCTGAAGTAGTTAAAATAGAGAAAGCTCCGTTAGTACCTAAGCCTGTAACATTAGATGTATAAGAACCTGCAGAAACATCAGTCTTGCCGTTTAAAACAAGGGCATAGGATGAAGCTGAACCGCCGCCTGTTGCCTTATTGCCTGATGGGTCTGTTTCTGTTGCAAGTGTTGCAACCTTTGCTTCATAAGCTGCTGTTCTGTCAGTATAGAATGTGTTGCCGTCAATACCTGTTGCACTCTTGCTGCATATATAGGAATTGTCAGTCTGATATTTATAGCTTGACAAAGCAGAATTAAGCTCAGCATTTATATGATAATCACTATCATCAACTTCATCATTAAATATAAATTTAAAGTTACTGCCGTCAATACGACCTGCATTCTTGGTTACATAAGCAGGAACATCCTTAGCTGCTAAAACACCTGAAGCATCAACACCCAAGTCTCTTGTAGTATCAAAGTTGTTGTATGAAGTACCGCCCTTAACTGTTGTAAGAGAAGATGGTACCGTATCATTTCTGTTTGCTACTGTATAGCCGTCAGAATCCTGAAGAACTGTACCGTCACCCTTATTGGCTTCAATGTAAGTGTATGAACCTACCATAATATTGTCATACATCTTTATGATACCGCCGGCTTCGCTTGAGAAAGTGCCGCTGCCTAAAGCATCTGTACCCTGCATAGAACTCATAACAGGCTTGGAAGTATTTCTGAAATAATTGCCTTCTACAAAAAGTGAAGCACCTGTACAAGCACCTGCACCATACTTAGCAACACCGTCATAGTAGTTGTTGTATACATGTACAGAGCCTGTTCTTACTCTGGGATGTCTTGAGTCTGAATGGTCAAACCAGTTTCTTGAGTATGTAATTTCATAATCGGTACTTTCGCTTAAACCACAAAGGTTTACCTTTCCTGAATCCCAGTAGTGGTTATCGGAAATTGTGATTTTAGTTGAAGTTTTCTTAAGGTCAACGGAACCGTCACCCTTTTCCTGATCAGAGTCACTGCCCTGACCGCCATAGAAGAAGTCATTGTTATGTACCCATACTCTCTGGCTGCCATTCGTGATTGTAACACCGTCTTCATCAACTGTTGTCATTTCCTTGAAACCAAGGTTTCTTACTTCAATATTATTTGCCTCAACAAGGTTAAAACCGAAAAGTGCAAAAGCATCATTACCTACACCTTCAATAGTAATAGGATTTTCAGCTCTTTTAATATCAAGCTGATTTAAGGACTGCTCAGATACAGGATCACTTACCTGTCCGATAAAACGGAAGTTCATAGGTCTTGTCTCATAGCCTTTTTCAAGAGCCTTAATTATTGGACCTAAACCTACACAAGAAGTTGTAGCAGTATCACTTGTGGCAACATCAAAAGTAATTGTGTCCTTGTTTTCATCTGTTACATAAAAAACAATTGCATTGCTCTTTAATGTACCATCATCATTGTAAGCACCTGAGCTGGTGCCTCCGTCAGAGAAAGCAAAACCATCTCTAATGTAACTGTCTACGGTAATTGAACCTGATTCATAAGAAGCAAGTTCAGTACCTGAACTGTTTTTTGCTACAATCTTCATATTGTATGAACCTGCAGCAAGACCCAATGCATCAGCGCGGACAAATGTACTGTACTCACGCACAAGCTCATCATCAAGCTTAGTATAAGCACTGTCTGATGTCTTTTTAACATAGGCCTCATAGGTAGAAGCTCCCGAAACAGGAAGCCATTCTGTATATGCAGTTTCATGCCAGCCAACACTTGCTGCTGTCATTGTAGCCGCATTTACAGTCACTGCACCAATATTAGCAACAGTAATACTTGAAACTAACATTGCCGCAGTCAGCAAAGAGCCTAAAACTCTCTTTAAGCCTTTTTTCATATTTTATCCTCCTTTTTTAGTTAAATAATGAGAATATTTGAATCGAATTTTATTATATTTATAATACCATTCGGCAAATTTCCTCATTATTTATAATATTAAACATTAATTATAATAACTCAAAACTATGAACAATTTATGAATTTATAGACAATAATCGGTAAATAACAAAATTTTGTTATAAGTTTACATATTTTGAGGTTAATTTTTGGTAAATTTTTCGGGATAAATTTTATATAATTATTATATGAACTTACAATTTGTACAGACGAGGGATTTTTTTATGAAGAAAACTGTATTTTTAACAATATTTGTCTTGATTTTAACGGGAGGATTTATCATTTACAGCCACAGCAGTACTGCTTTAGGCAATGTTACCGTTTATGAACTTGGAAATGCAATAATAGGAACCGATGAAGTAAACAATTCTGTTAAAACCACCGCCTCCAATAAAGTCAGCTATGCTATAGACAAAAAAACAGGTATGGCTGAAGACCTTTTTAATATAAGTGAAATGTCTTCCAAAAATTTACACATTAATATAGAAGGAAACGGTCCAAAAATACTTATTTTTCATACCCACGGAAGTGAAATGTATGCAGACAGCAAAAATGTAAATGAAGGAGTAATAGGCGCAGGGGAGCAGCTTAAAAGTATACTTGAGGATAAATACGGCGTGGAATGTTTGCACATTACTGACAGATTTGATTTTGTTGACGGAAAAATACAGCGTGACGGAGCTTATGAAAGAGCAGAACCTGTCATAACAAAAATTATTGAAGAAAACCCATCTATACAGCTTGTTATTGACCTGCACCGTGACGGTGTAAACGAAAATCTTCGACTTGTTACAAATATTGATGGTAAGCCTTATGCCAAAATTATGTTTTTTAACGGCATATGCCGCAAATGGGATAACGGCAGCCTTGTCCCTATAAAGGGGCTTGAAAATCCTTACATAAAAACTAACCTTGCTTTAAGTTATCAAATGCAAAAAGCTGTGCTCAATTTTAATACCGATCTTCCCAGAAAAATATATATTAATGCCTATAGATATTCTTTGCATATGAAGGATAAAAGTATGCTTATTGAACTTGGGGCACAGACTAATACTGTGGAAGAGGTTGGAAATAGTGTTGAGGTTATTGCCGAAGCTATTGGAGAGGTGTGTCTGTAAAATAGAGTTTAGCTGACTAAACAGATGTCAGCTAAACTCTATTTAAACCTATTACCTATTACTTATAAATGTTCCTTACAGCTCAATTCCTCAACCTCAACCTTAAGCACTGCCACAGCATCAAGCATTTTATCACTAAATTCCCATTCACTTTCCCCCGTAGTTTGCTTCATTATTGCACTAAGCCCCTTTATTTTTTCTTCATTATCCTCAACAAAATAAACAGTACCCTTTCCTATTATGCTCTGATACAGTGCAGAATAATTACAGGCAATATCACCTGTTACAAGCTCATAATTTCTGTCCATTTCAAAACCCACAAAATTATTTTTCTTAATTATATCAATTTTTCTGCCTTCTTTTGCCCCATGGAAAAAAAGGCTGTACTTTCCTTCTTCCTTTATAAAGCCAAAATTAAGAGGAACAATATAAACCTCGCCGTTGTCATTAAGTCCCAGACGGCAGCAATGGCACTTTGACATTATTTCTTCAATTTTGCTTTCATCGGTTATTTCTCTGTCTTTTCTTCTCATAATATTTCCTCCTAAAACAACAGCATAGGGGACAGTCACCTATGCTGTCCCCTACATTGTATTTTAAATAGATAATATACCATTATTAAAAATTTGTCAATAAAACAGCAACCTCTATATTGCATTTAAAGTTTACTTTATAAAAACTATTTTATTTCCTGTTCAAGATTATCAAATTCAGGCGTGCTAAAAAACTCACCCAACGTAATTTCAAGTCCATCACAAAGTTTTTTAATTGTTGTAATTTTTATATCCTTTCTTTTAGAATCCATCATAGTATAAACTGTTGTTGGTGTTACACCTGAAATAACAGCCAGTTCATTTTTTTCATATTCCTTTCTTTTAAGATTTCTTTGAAACGTATAACTACCATTTCTTTTACTTCCATAAAAGTCACCTCATTATTAGTTTATAAAAACTTAAACTTCTGCGTATGCGCGTTGGCGTATAAATAAAATTTTTATTTATATTTAATTATTAAATTTAAGTCTTTACACAAAATACTTTCTTGCATAATAAAAAATTTGGGTAAGAAATGTGTTATTTGCGGAGAAAATATATTTTACTGCAAAGACGATACAAGCTCTTATTTTTTTATCTAAAATAAGTAAAAAAGAGAAAGCTGTTGCAAAACAAATGAAAAAATCATTTATTTTGCAACAGCCTCTATTTATTTTAAGATGAACTTTTAGGTATATATCCGGCAATTCTTCCGGCAAAATCTCCAAAGTTCTGAGTCTGTAATATAATTTTTCCCGGACCTGTAAGTCTTGTAAGAAAAAGCCCTTCTCCACCAAAGAAAATATTGCCTAATCCCTTGACCGTTTCAATTTCATATTTAACACAGCTTTCAAACGCAACCACATTACCTGTATCCACCTTGAGCACTTCACCTGCTGCAAGCTCCATTTCAACAGCATCACCGTCAATTTCAAGAAAACACTGTCCATTACCCTTAATTGACTGCATAATAATACCTTCACCGCCAAAAAGACCTGCTCCAAGCCTTTTGGTGAAAACAGTTGTTAAGTCTACACTTGTCTGCGCAGCAAGAAAAGCACCCTTTTGTATAATAAATTCCTTTGATGATACATCAATGGCTCTGACCGAGCCCGGAACAGTTGATGCAAATGTAATTTTTGCACTGTCTGCCTGACACTTGTATGTAACCATAAAAAGGGACTCACCGGCAAACATTCTGCCGATGCCCTTTAATAAACCACCCTTTGCATTAGTTGACATATCCATACCTTCTGTCATCCAAGCAAGACCGCCTCTTTGAGAAAACACTTCTTCTCCTTTATTAAGCTCAAGCTCAACAGCAGGTACCGTTGTCCCAATAATTCTGTATTTCATAAAATCGCCCTTTTTATTTATTATTTATAACTTCCTTCAATGTTGTTGCAAGACCTGCAATACCCTGAATATCACTTGGCACAACAATCTTTGTAGCCTGACCATCAGCCATTTTTCCAAGTGCCTCAAGACTCTTTAATGTAAGAACACTTTCATCAGCTCCCGCCTCTTTAAGCATCTTAATACCCTGAGCATTAGCCTCCTGTACCTTTCTTATAGCCTCAGCCTGACCTTCAGCCTCTCTGATTTTTCTTTCCTTTTCAGCTTCTGCCCTTAAAATAGCAGCCTGCTTTTCAGCCTCTGCCTCAAGTATGGCTGACTGCTTTTTACCCTCAGCAACAAGAATAGTAGACTTCTTTTCACCCTCGGCAATAAGAATAGCCTCTCGTCTTTCTCTTTCTGCCTTCATCTGCTTTTCCATTGATTCCTGAATAGCGGCAGGAGGCATAATATTTTTAAGCTCAACTCTGTTTACCTTAATACCCCAAGGGTCAGTTGCCTCATCAAGAGATGTACCCATTTTAGCATTAATAACCTCTCTTGAAGTAAGAGTTTCATCAAGCTCCATATCACCGATAATATTTCTTAAAGTAGTTGATGTCAGGTTTTCAATGGCACTTATAGGATTTTCAACACCATAGCAGTAAAGCTTAGGGTCTGTTATCTGGAAGAAAATAACGGTGTCAATCTGCATGGTTACATTATCCTTGGTAATAACAGGCTGTGGAGGGAAGTCAATAACCTGCTCCTTTAAATTAACATTTCTTGCCACTCTTTCAAAGAAAGGAATTTTAAAATATAAGCCTGTGTGCCATGTAGCCTTGTAAGCACCTAAAAATTCAACAACATAGGCTCTTGCCTGTGGAACAATCCTTATACAGGAGCCTGCAACGGCAATAGCAATAACAATAAGAATAACAATTAAAATCATAAATATACCCCCTTAAATTCTTTGAACAACAAGTTTGTTGCCCTTTACTGAAATAACCTTTACCTTTTCGCCCTTATTAATAGCTTCTCCATCAGATGATACAGCTATCCAGCTTATATCACCCAATTTAATTCTTCCGTGACTTTCTTCCGTAATCTCCTCTGTAAGAAAAGCAGTCTTGTCAATGAGAGCGGAAACATTTGTTTTTACTTCCTGCTTTGTAATCTCCTTCTTTGCAAGAGGCCTAAGAAGGCAAAGCATTACAAGAGATACAACAATAAATATTCCCCACTGTATGTATACATTTGGTATAACAAAGGCAGCAAACATAGAAACAATGGCACCTATGCCAAACCACATACACACAAGACCCACAGTTAAAGCTTCAATTACAAATAATACTATTGCAAGTACAAGCCACATTATTGTCATATTCATAAAATCCCTCCTCTGCTGACAATAATTTTTATTCAGCCCAATTAAAGTATAGCATATTATTTATTTTTCTACAATATTTTTATAACAAATATCACTTAGTATATGCTATAGCTATATCCCTCTTGTAATAATAAATATGCAGAAGTAGGTTGTATAAATGTACAGATTTTATTTTATAAAAATTAAACTGCTTACTGTGCTTCAAATACCAAACTTATAATAAAATAAGTGGATAACAATGTGAATAAAAATTTCTAAACTTATAAAAATTTAGAAAATATCCACAGCCAAAACATAAGTAATTATAAGGGTTACATAAGTTTTGCTCCATTATTTGTGGATAAGTCTGAGAATTTAGTGGATAATAATTATTATTCAGAGTATAATAATTATTTTTTTCCACAATAATTTCACTTTTAAAGAAATTTATAGCTCTCTTAACGGAATTTCAAAAAACAATTAAAAAAAGAACCGTTTTCACGGCTCTTTAATTTATAATATTTATTAAAATTACTCAGCTACATAAGCTAAAAGCGCAACGTGTCTTGCTCTCTTAACAGCAGTAGTTAATAATCTCTGATGCTTAGCACAGTTACCTGTAATTCTTCTAGGTAAAATCTTACCTCTTTCAGAAACATACTTTCTTAACTTTGCTACATCCTTGTAATCGATAGAAGTTGCCTTTTCTGCACAGAAAACACAAATCTTCTTCTTTCTTCTGCCACGCTTCTTATTAATCATGATTAAGAATCCTCCTTACTTCAAAATTCAACAAAAATCAAAAATTAGAACGGTAAATCTTCGTCCTCAGCATCGCTGTCAATGCTGAATCCGGCAGTTGAAGCCGGTGCACTCTGAGCTGTAGGTGCCGGTGTAAATCCACCATTACCTGCGGCTTCTCTTTCAGCCTTAGACTCAACAAATTCGAAATCCTCAACCACAACATCAGTTGAATATCTCTTATTGCCCTGCTGGTCAGTATAATTACTAACCTGAAGTCTGCCCTGAACAGCAATTCTGTTGCCCTTGCGGAAATACTGACCAATGCTTTCGCCACGCTTGCCAAAACATACACAGTTAATAAAATCAGCAGTTGGCTCGCCTTCCTGTCTGTTTCTTGAATAAGGTCTGTCAACAGCTACCGCAAATCTGCAAACTGCTAAAGGCTCTGCTGCCTGAGTGTATCTAACCTCGGGATCTCTTGCCATCCTACCTAACAATATAACTCTGTTCATATAGGCGACCTCCCTTGATTAAGCCTCTTCCTGAGCAACGATTAAATAACGAAGAACCTTTTCATTAATTCTCATACGAGATTCAATTTCAGCAGGAGCTGAAGTCTCTGCACTGAAAGTAACGAATTCATAAATACCTTCGTTTACCTTCTGAATTTCGTAAGCAAGTCTTCTCTTACCCCAATCATCAATGCTTTCCACAGTGCCGCCAAATCTCTCAATAAGAGCCTTAACACCTTCCTTAGCTGCATTTAATGCTTCTTCATCTAAAGATGGGGAATAAACTACACAAAGTTCATACTTTTTCATCTTTCTTTGCACCTCCTTTTGGTCTTTGGCCCTTGCCTTATTGCAAGAGCAAGGATGGTATGTTTCATACCACACAAGTGTCATTTTACCACACAATATAGTACAAGTCAAGGATTTTTTTAACAAGTTTAATCTTTTTAGGTCATTATTTACTCACAACTTCTCTCTCAATAAGTCTGTCCAAAAACTCTCCAAAACCAATACCATAATCCTGACAGGCCTTTGGAATAAGACTGTTTTCGGTAAGACCCGGAAGGGTATTTACTTCAATAACGTAAATCTGCTCCTCCATAACTATCATATCAACGCAGGCATAGCCTCTGCACTTTAAAAGGCTGAATGTTTTTTTTGCAATAGACTTAACCATATCCCGCATAAAACGCGGCATACTGCTTAAAGCAGATGAAATGCCTCTTTCATATTTATCAGCATAGTCAAATATTTGTCCCTGCTTATTAACCTCAAGCACAGCCATAATTTCAGGCTCATTATTTTCCTCAAATACACAGCAGGTAATTTCCCTGCCCTTAATAAACTTTTCGGCAATAACATCATCATCATATTTTTCCACAATATTATTAACTGCCCTGTCAAGCTCTGCAAGGTCATTTACAATTTCAATACCTATACTTGAGCCTCCTCTGTTAGGCTTTACAATAAGAGGGAAACCAATCTGTCTAATATCGTCAACAAAAAGAGCTATACTTTCCCCTCTTTTAATATAAATATCTGCCGCTGTCTGAATATGATTTGCAGAAAGCACGGTTTTTGCTTCCTTTTTATCCATACAAAGGGCACTTGAAAGGACCTTGCTCCCAATATAAGGAATACCCATACAGTGAAGCAGTCCCTGCATAGAGCCGTTTTCACCAAGACCGCCGTGAAGTGCATTTACTACAACATCGGGTTTGTCATTAATAAGGTCATTAAACCATTTTCCGTCATTCTCTTTTGGCAGTGAATATACATGTATGTCATATTTGTCATTATTAAGATTATTAAGCAAATTTTCGCATGATTTAAGAGAAACTTCTCTTTCAACAGAACTGCCTCCTGCAAGTATGCCTAACTTTATTTTACTCATTATAAAGCCTCCAAACTACTGATTAATCGATTTTTGTATTCCTTAACTCTTCAGCACCAATCTCAGGCAAAACGGAATTAATATAACATCCTGTACTAAACTCAAAGCCTGCCATATGTCCTATTCTTGGTATAATCTGAGTATAAAAGTGAAAATAGTCACCGCAATTTACAGCCTTCGGTGCTGAATAAAGACAGACATTATAGGAAATATCAGGACGGAGAGCAAGAAGCCTTTTTAATGACCTCTTTAAAATAATACCAAAATCCATTAATTCTTTATCACTGAAATTTCTTATGGTTGAAATATGTCTTTTAGGCAGTATATCCATACCATAAGGAAATTTACCGTCGGCAGGCAAATAAGATATAAAGCTGTCATTTTCATCAACTATTCTTGTTCCAAAATCAATACTGCAAAAATAGCACTTTCCATTTTCGTCATAATAACCCTTTAACACCTTTAAAAGGTGCTCCATTTTAATAGGCACTACAGGCAGTGATGCAATCTGCCAGTGAGAATGGGACTGGCTTGCACCGGCATCAATACCTTGATTTTTAAATATCTGAACATATTGACTCTCATTATCACCCTCAAGCTGAATAAATCGATTCTTAAGAACCTCCATAAGCTTAAAGATATGGTCATCACTGAAATCAGAAAGCTTTTCATCATGGAGAGGTGTATCTATTACAACATCGTGAACGCCGTAGGTTTCCTCATTTGTATGTACAAACGGATATTTATTGGGTACAATTTTAACAAGTCCATCGTCATAGACAGGTTCAGGGGTCATATAGCCGTTCTGAGGACAAAAAGGACAATACTCCTTTGGAGTAAGCCTTATATTATTTACTTTTTTAAAAGAGTGGGGTCTTTTTGCCCTGTCAGTTGCATAAAACACATATTCACCTGTCAAAAAACATCTTTTTACCATTGTTTTGTTATTGTCGCACATTTTTTCACCTTATCCTATATACCACTTATTAATGTTACCGTAAATATTGTTAATAGCAGGTGACTTTTCACCCTGTATTCTGCCTGTAGTTACCAAAATATCAGATTTAAAGCCTATTCCTATGACCGGAAGCTGTGTACTTATATATTTGTTAAGCTCATTTAATGCTGCCTTATAACCCTCTTCACTTATGGCAGAGGTACAGTCACCTATAAGCTTATCCATATTTACATCTGCATACTTTCCGTAATTTATAGTACCGCTGCTGCCGGCAAGAGCAACAACATCCATATTTTCCTTAAGCCTTACGCCTCCCAGATACATGGTAAAGTCGCCCTCTTCAAGACGTTTTATATACTCATCATAGCTTACTGCCTCAACTCCTGTATTCATTCCCACGGAATTAAAAACATCACTCATCATTTTGGCACTTTCAACCCTTGAAGAATTTTCACTGTTTACAAGTATATTAAACGTAAATGAAGAAAACCCTTTCCCTCCTGTAGAAAAGAGAGTATTTGCAAGATTTGTGTCAAATTCATAGCTGTTTTCTCCCACCTTAGAGGTATAGGCATTTGCCGGATTAATGGGAGTGACAGACTCAGTCATTTTTTTAATATAAATATCATTAATAATATCCTCACGAGGTATAAGATGAGCAAAGCCCTGTCTTATGCTAACATTTGAAAACATTTCATTTTGCAAATTAAATCCTACAAACTCAAACTGATTTGTGGGAAACTCTGATGCAGTATCACTAAGCTCTGTTGAAAGAGAACCCAAGCTGTTAATATCAAGGACCATTGCATCAATAACTCCTGCCTCAAGGGCCTGAATTTCAGTTTTCGTATCAGGCATAATTTTCACATTGATATTGGATATATAAGGTCTGCCCTCCAAGCCTGTTTCAGATGCAGCTAAATTCATTTCCTTAACAAGGGTATAATCAGTAAATTTATAAGAGCCATTACCTATAGGTTTCATATCGTCAGCAGAATTACTGCTGTAATAATGCTTCGGAATTATAGGAAAACAAAGGCTGTAGCCTACAGAGCCAAGTCCCTTTGAATAGCTTATTTTAACAGTCAGGTCATCAATTTTTGAATAAGATGTAATGTTATCTGCACAGCTTTTGTATATTGTATCAAGCTCTGCCTTTTCAAGCTGTTTTAAAGTATAAATAACATCATCGGCACAGACACTGTTTCCATCCTCCCACTTCACTCCTGCTTTAAGTTTAAGTGTAAGGCTGTTTCCGCTTATTGTATAGCCTTCTGCAAGATTAGGCACTGCCTGCATATTTTCATCAAGTACAAACAATGGCTCAAAAATCAGCCTTAAAACCCTGTCAACAGTATTATCCCTGTTATAAATAGGATTTAATGTTTCAGGCTTATGCATTGCAAGAGTCATTATGCCGCCTACAGCAGCCTGCTTTGCAGTAGTTTCCGTATTATTTTGTATGTTATTGTTCTCCGTTATTTCTCCGCTGCCACAGCCCCCAAGCATAAGGCAGCATATAAGCATTAAACTAATTGCTCGCAATTTCATATAAATCAGTCCTTAAAATAATCTTATAAATTTTTTCATAAGCTATAACCTTCTTAACATAAGCCGCAGTTTCTCCATAAGGTATATAGTCCAAATATTCTCCGTCAGAGCTGTAATTTGTATCACCAAGCCATTTTTTTACATTGCCTATGCCCGCATTATAAGCAGCAGCCATAAGCTCATAATTACCGTTAAGCTGCTTTGAAAGATAGCTTAAAATCCAACAGCCAATTTCAATATTAACATCAGGATCCTCAATATTGTCATAGCTGAAGTTTTCAATATTCATATTCTGCACTGCCCAGTCAATAGTATCAGGCATAAGCTGCATAAGTCCTCTTGCACCCTTGTGGGATTCTGCATCTGTCTGAAAACGGCTTTCCGTATTTATAACAGCACATACAAGCCCGGGCTCCAAATCATATTTTTCACTGTACTTCAGTATTTGGTCCGCATACTTAACCGGAAAAAGTATACACAAACCGCAATAGGCTATAAAAAGCAATATTATAAGCCAAAGCACTGATGTAAGTAAAAATTTCAGCTTTTTAAACATTTATAATAGCTCCTCTTCATTCATAATTTCCAATATACACTCTCTAAGTTCTTCTAAAGTTCCGTTGTTTTCAATAATTCGGTCTGCATACTTACTGAAACTTAAAACATTTTCCTGATTTGCCATTCTTGTCACGGCATCCTTACTGCTTATATTATCTCTCTTCATAATTCTGCCCATTCTTTTTTCATAGGCAAAAGCATAAATAATCCATACCTTGTCGCAAAGGTCATTAAGCCCTGTTTCAAAAAGGAGTGGAGCGTCAACAACAACACATTTTTTGTCCTCATATTCATGGATTTCAGCTTTCACACTTTCTATAATATGTGGATGGGTAATGCTGTTTAATAGCTCCAGCTTTTCGGAAGAGTTAAAAACAATATTTCCTAAAGCCTTTCTGTTTATTGTGCCGTCAGCATTTAGTATGCTGTCTCCAAAATTTTCAACAATACCAAAATAGGCACATTTCCCGGGCTCCATATTTTCGTGGGCAATTTCATCACAGTCGATTATTGCTGCACCATATTCCTTCATTATTTTTGCAACAGTGCTTTTACCGCTTCCCGTTCCCCCTGTAAGTCCTATAATTTTCATTTTATTTTTCCTTTACCATAGTATATTCAAGATATGATGCCACAAGCATAAGTACAAAACTTGCAATACACATAGTTCTTATGTTGGCAAAATACGGCGAAATCAGTGTAAATGCAAGAAAAGCAATCCAAGCTATAATACATACAAAATAGCCGATAAGCCACACTCTTTCCTCCTTGTATTCCCTGTCGCTTGAAATATAAAACTTAATAAAACATGGTATGCCTATTGCAAACATTGAATTGCGTATGGGCATAAATTCACCGTTTGTAATGCCTGCTCCCGAAGTATCAAGACGAAACACAATAAAAACCATAATTGCTGTTGATATGAAAACTATAATGCTTGCTATATAGGATAATATTCTTTTGTAATTCATATTTTCACCTCTATTTCACCTCATACCAATTCCTTCCCTGATGTACCTCTGCCACCAGCGGTACAGAAAGGCTTACGGCATTTTCCATTTCCTCTTGCAAAATTTGGGAAACTTTTTCCACTTCATCATTATAAGCCTCAATTAAAAGCTCATCGTGAACCTGAAGTACAAGCTGAGATTTAAGCCTTTCCCTCTTCATTCTGTTATAAACCTTAACCATGGCAATCTTAATAATATCTGCAGCAGTACCCTGAACAGGCATATTCATAGCCACTCTCTCACCAAAGGAGCGCTGAATAAAATTACTGCTTGAAATTTCAGGAATATATCTTCTTCTATTAAATATAGTTATACCATAACCCGTTGACCTTGCAGACTCAACACAGCCGTCAATAAAAGCTTTAATTTTAGGATATTTTGCAAAATAGCTTTCAATATATGCGTCAGCCTCTTTTTTGGTAATTCCTAAATCCTGAGAAAGACTGAAAGCACCTATGCCGTATATAATGCCAAAGTTTACAGCCTTCGCATTTCTTCTCTGCAATGAGGTGACCTCATCAAAGGGCACATTAAAAACCTGTGACGCTGTTATAGTGTGAATATCCTGTTTTTCATTAAAAGCATTAATAAGGTTTTCATCACCTGCAAGGTGCGCCAGAACCCTAAGCTCAATTTGTGAATAATCAGCATCAATATAAACACAGTCCTTTTTAGGCACAAAAACCTTTCTAAGCTGTCTGCCAAGCTCAATTCTCACGGGAATATTCTGTAAATTAGGCTCTGTAGAGCTTATCCTGCCTGTAGTTGTCACAGTTTGATTAAATGTGGAATAAATCCTGTTGTCATCCTGCAAAACGGCAAGAAGTCCATCAGCATAAGTGGATTTGAGTTTTGTGTAAGAGCGGTACTCCAGTACCTTACCTACAATTTCATCCTTGTCCTTAAGTTTTTCAAGAATGTCTGCTGATGTAGACCAGCCCGTCTTTGTCTTTTTACCGCCCTTTAAGCCAAGCTTTTCAAACAAAATGCAGCTAAGCTGTTTAGGTGAATTAATATTAAACTCCTCACCTGCAAGCCAGTAAATATCCTTTGTAAGCTCCTCGATTTTACTGTCAAGACTTTTGCCGTAGTCAATAAGTCCCTGTCTGTCAACACCCATTCCCACAAGCTCCATATTTGCAAGAACGTGTATAAGAGGAAGCTCTATTTTATAATACAAATCAAGCTGATTGTTTTCTTTAAGCTTTTCTTCTATTATCGGGTAGGCTCTGAAACTAATATCGCACATTCTGCCGCAAAATTCAGTAAATTCCTCATCACTTAGATCATCGAGGCTTTTTTTACTCTTTCCCTTGCCCAAAACCTCCTCCTCCGAAGGATAGCTTTCTCCCAAAAAGTCAGCAGCAAGCTCATTGTATTCATAATTATCCATAGAGGAATTAATTATATAGCCGCCAATCATAGTATCAAATATAATACAGTTAAGGTCAATACCCTTTCTTTTTAAAAGAACAATATCTCCCTTGCCGTTGTGGGCAATTTTGGAATTTTGATTTTCAAAAAAATCTTTAAACAATGAAATAATTTCACTCTCACTGAATCTGAAAACAAAGGCAGATTCAGCCTTTTGAGTAACAGAAATACCCTTAATGGTTTCACCCTCATATATAAGTTTATAACCACAGGTATCAAAAGGATTTAACTCTGAAAGAATTTCTTTTGCCTTGTCTATATCTTTAATAAGGGTGTAGCTGTAATTATGCTTTTCGGTGTCGTTTACCGTATCAAAGCGTGTAAGCATAGACTTAAATTCATAGTGCTTAAACATTTCGTAAGCATTTTTGTTAAAAATATCATTTACCTTAGCATCTTCAATGCTGTAATCCAAAGGCACATCAGTTTTTATTGTAACAAGCCACTTGCTTTTTCTTGCCTGTTCAGCATAAGTAACAAGGTTTTCGCTTGCCCTTTTAGGCTTAACCTTATCAGCATTGGCTATAGCATTCTCAACAGTCTTAAACTCCTGAATAATTTTAATTGCAGTTTTTTCTCCAACTGAAGGCACACCCGGTACATTGTCGCTTGTGTCACCCATAAGAGCCTTAACTTCAATAAATTCTGTGGGAGTAACACCGTAAACGGCCTCAACATCCTTTGCATTATAGTCCTCAATAGTTGTTGCACCTGATTTGGTCTTTGGTATTCTGATTTTAACAGTATCAGTTGCAAGCTGCAGTAAATCCCTGTCACCGCTTACAATAACTGATTCAATACCTTTTTTGTCAGCAATGCCTGCAATAGTGCCTAAAAGGTCATCAGCCTCAAAGCCTCCCATTTCAAGTGTCTTGATATTCATTGAGGCAAGTACTTTTTTTACAACTTCCATTTGGGGCACAAGTTCTTCGGGCATACCCTTTCTTGTCCCCTTGTAATCCTTGTATTCAATGTGTCTGAAAGTAGGTTTATGCACATCAAAGCATACTGTGCAGTAGTCAGGCTTCTCCTCATCAAGTAATTTGAAAAATATATTTAAAAAGCCATAAACACCATTTGTAAATTCTCCCTCCTTGTTTGTAAGGAGAGGCATAGCGTAAAAAGCTCTGTTCATTAAACTGTTACCGTCTAAAAGCATAATTTTTTCAGCCATAGTTCGCCTCCGTGAAAATATAATAACCTAATATATAGTATACTAAATTTTTAAGAATATTAAAAGAGAGAAATTAGAAATTTAAAATAAAAGTAATAGTTAAAATCAATGTTTATTTCACTAAATATATATCTCCATTAAAATAAAAAAATAACGGATACTGCACTTGCAATACCCGTTAAAATATTTAGATAAAAATTACTCATTAACCTCTTCTTCGTACATTGCTTCCTTTGCACTCATAGTTGGTATAAACTTATTTAAAGCCTTAGCATTAGCAGCAAGAATCTGAACCTTTTCATTAGACATAGTACTAATCATACTGATTAAAGCCTTTCTGTCCTTTTCAATTTTGTTCACACCCTTAGGTGTTGAAACCTTACCTTCAGCTAAATCCTTAGTAATAAGTTCATCAAGAGTTATATCAAAAAACTCAGCAATTCTTACCATATTGGCAATGCTGGTGCCTCTCTGACCTCTTTCAATAAGACCGACAAAGCCTGGTGCCATACCTATAACCTTAGCAAAGTCATCAATTGTAAGACCTCTTAACTTTCTTTCATACCTAATGTTAGAACCAATAGTTTTTGTGTAATTCATCGTCTTTGTCTCCTTTTCAGCTATAATTTTATCCACTTATTAGTATACTACATCTTTGATAAAAAATCAACAAGAATAAACTAAAATTTTATTAAAATTTTGATTTTTTATTCTTTCAGATATTTTGCATATCCAATTTTCTCCAACTTTTCGGCTTTTTGAATAACACTTTCTTCTAAATCCTCTTTATATTTCAATACTTTAACCGAAAGTTCATCATCAAAAGCTGCAAGAGTCTGTACAGCCAAAAGCCCTGCATTTTTACCGCCGTTTATTGCAACAGTTGCAACAGGGATGCCTCCCGGCATCTGCACTATTGAATACAGGGAATCCACACCGCTTAGTGCCCTTGTTTTAATAGGTACACCTATTACAGGAAGACTTGTAATTGCCGCTGTCATACCCGGAAGATGTGCTGCTCCGCCTGCACCTGCAATAATAAGCTTTAAACCTCTTTCCTTAGCCGTTTTGGCATACTCATACATTCTGTCGGGAGTTCTGTGGGCTGATACAACCGTAAGCTCATACTCAACCCCAAATTCGTCAAGAACCTTTGCCGCCTCACTCATAACAGGCAAATCAGAATCACTGCCCATTATAATACCTACCTGAACCATTTCATTCATCTCCTTATGCTTTTATTTTTATATAATCAAAGGCTTTATTTGCAATAGCCTCCGCCTTTCCAACACTGTTTGCCGTCACTGTTATATGACCCATTTTTCTCTTTGGCTTAGTTTGAGACTTGCCATATATATGAACTGTTACTCCCTTTAAAGCCATAGCCTTTTCAAGACCTTCAACCTTAGTTTTGCCCTCAAATCCCACTTCACCTAAAAGATTAATCATTACTGTAGGACCTATAAGGTCTGTAGAGCCTAAAGGCAAACCGACCACTGCCCTTATGTGATTTTCAAACTGGCTTGTTATACAGCCCTCTATTGTATAATGACCTGAATTGTGAGGACGCGGAGCAACCTCATTTACAAGAATATCATTTTCATTTGTTACAAACATTTCAACACAAAACATACCTATTCCGTCAAATATTTCCATTACCTTTGATGCAACAGCCATAGCTTCCTTTGATGCTTTGTCCGGAATGTTTGCAGGTACCTTGGTTTTATGAAGAATACTGTCTATATGATAATTGTCACCAACAGGGTAGACAGCTATATCACCATTAAGACTTCTGCAGGCAAGTATTGATGTTTCCATTTTGAAATTCACCATTTTTTCTGCCATAAGCTTTATTTTTCCGCCGCCAAGCTCCTTATATGCCTCCTCTATGTTTTCGGCAGATTTTACAACCGCATTGCCCTTACCGTCGTATCCTCCCGTTCTTGCTTTAAGCATATAAGGATAGCCATATTTTTTGCCGGCATCCTCCATATCCTCTGTATTTTCGATTTTCATAAAATCAGGTACAGGAAGCCCTGCCTTAAACATAGCCTCCTTTTGTGTAAGCTTGTCCTGAATCACCTCAAGACTTGCTGCTGAAGGATAAACCTTATAACCCTTTCCCTCAAGTCTTTCAAGAGCCTTTGCATTAATATGCTCAAATTCATATGTAATTACATCTGTCTTTTCCGCAAGAAGCTGAAATGCCTCTTCATCCTCAAAGCCTGCAACTATATGCTCATCACATATACTGTGGCAGGGACAATCCTCTGACGGGTCAAGAACTACGGCATAAAATCCCATTTTCTTTGCCTCAAGAAGCATCATCTGACCCAACTGACCGCCGCCTATAATTCCAATTTTTTTATCTAAAAAGTAATTATCCAACTTTGTCACCTCATTATACTTTATCAATTTAATAATAGCATAATTATAATATTTTATCAATCATTTTATTTGATAATAAAACGTAACATTCCAATTTCCAATTTTATGTTATAATATTATTTATGTTAGTTTGGAGGAGTGTGAAAAAATGCCCGCAGCAAATAAAAGCAAAAAAACAACAACACAAAATAAAAGCACAAAAAATACAACTAAAAAAACTGCAAATACACAGCCAAAGCTGACCAAAGCCGAGCAGAAAAAGCTTGATGAAAAAAGAGAGGCACTTAAGGCAGAAGTACTTGCAATCATACTTTTCGGTGTTTCAATAATTATATTTATATGCGTTATAGCAAGTTCCAAAATGGGTATTGTAGGAGGTTATATATCGGCAGGTCTTAAGCACATCTTTGGTGTAGGTGCAGTTATACTTCCTGTGGTTCTTATGCTTTTCAGTGTGCAGACTCTTATGGACAAGACAAAGTATGCTTATAAATTTAAGCTTACTCTTTTCCTGTGTTTCTTTCTTACAATAATATGTCTTGCCCATGTTTTTACATACGTAGAGGGTATTGGTGATGTACCCTTCTCACAATATATATCTGACAGCTTTTTTAACGGAAGTGTCAAAAACGGCGGCTTTATGGGGGCTATTATAGGCGGTGCTTTATGTGCCCTTATAGGCAAGACAGGTACAACCATTCTTCTTGTTATAACAGGCTTAATTCTTATAGTTCTTGCTACAGGCAAAACCGTAGCAGACTTTATTAATGCTCTTGGTGACTGGATTGACGGCACAAAAGAGGAATACTATAACTACAGAGAAAGCCACACCATTATTGACGAGGAGGATGAGGAGATTTACTATACTCCGCCAAAAGAGCCGGTTCAAATGAAACTGCCTGTTGAAAAGATGCAGAAGAAAAAAGGGAAAAAAACCTCTCCCGTTACCATAGAAATTACCGAGGAAACAGGCGAAAAGGAAGAAAGTGTTATAATTGAAGAAAACCTGTCCGCGGATAACAGAGGGCGTATATCATACAATGACGATGACGACAACATTGTAATACCTTCATTTATAAGAGAGGACCTTAATAAATACAATGAAATAATAGATAATGAAGAAATTTCAGAAACTGCAACAGAAGAAGAAAGCATAATAAGCATTGAACCTGAAATAATCGAAGTAAAGGAGCCAATGCCTGTTGAGGAAGAAAATCAGCCAAAAGACACCCAAACAGAAAGCAAAGACGAGGATACCCCTCCATGGGAAGAAGATTCTTCGGAACCTACAATAATTGAGGCAGAAAAAACAAAGGAAATAAACAAGCTGAATACCAAAACCTCAACACCTTATAAATTTCCAAGTCCCTCGCTTTTGGCTAAAAATCCCAACAGGGGCGGCATTGCAGATAGAACCGAGCTTATAAAAAAATCAGCGCTTCTAAAGGAAACATTACATACATTCGGTGTTGACGTTACCGTTGATAAAATAAGTCAGGGACCTGCCGTAACAAGATACGAGCTTATTCCCCCAAAGGGTATACCAATAAGCAAAATAACAAAGCTTGACAAAGATATAGAGCTTGCCATGGCTGCAAAATCAGTAAGAATTGAAGCTCCCATTCCCGGCACAAACAGAATCGGCATAGAGCTTGGAAACGATACGGTATCTTCCGTATATTTCAGCGAGGTATTGCTTACAGACAAATTCAGAGATTATAAGAGCAAACTGGCCTTTGGCATAGGAAAGGATATAACAGGTACGGTAATAGTAGCCGACATTGCAGATATGACCCATCTCCTTATAGCAGGTGCTACAGGTGCAGGTAAGTCTGTATGTATTAACACTCTTATTACTTCCATATTATATAAGGCAACACCTGATGAAGTGAAACTTATAATGATTGACCCTAAAAAGGTTGAGCTTAGTGTTTATAACGGCATACCTCATTTGCTTATACCGGTTGTAAGTGATGTACAGAAAGCAGCAGGTGCACTTAACTGGGCAATAAGAGAAATGGAAAGAAGATATGATCTTCTTGAAAAATACGGTGTAAGAAACATTAAGGGCTACAACAAACTTGGTAATGTTGAAAAACTGCCTTATATAGTAATAATTGTAGACGAGCTTGCTGACCTTATGATGACAACCGGAAAAGAAGTTGAAAACGCTATTGTAAGACTTACACAGCTTGCAAGAGCCGCAGGTATGCACCTTGTTATTGCAACACAACGACCTGATGCCAACATCGTTACAGGTCTTATAAAGGCAAACGTACCGTCAAGAATTGCATTTAAGGTTGCCGGCAGTGTCAATTCAAAAATTATACTTGATGCAACAGGTGCAGAAAAGCTTTTGGGCAGAGGTGATATGCTTCTTAAGACAAGAGCCTTTGATGATAAGCCTTTGAGAATACAGGGTGCCTTTGTTACTGATGAGGAGGTTGAAGCAATAGTAAACTCCATTAAAACCGATGAAAGCCATTACGACAAGTCTGTTATTGATGAAATCAACAGATCTGTTGCCGAGGCACATGGAGAAAGCAGCAGCAATGATTCCTCTGACGGCAGCGACAGTCTTATTGATGAGGCAATAAAGCTTGTTGTTACGCAGCAAAAGGCATCTACGAGTTTTATACAAAGAAAATTTAAAATAGGCTATAACCGAGCTGCCAGAATTGTAGACGAGCTTGAAGAAAGAGGAATTGTAGGTCCTGATCTTGGTGGCACAAAAGGCAGAGAAGTCAAGCTTGATAAATACCAGTACAATGAATGGAAAAGCCGTCAGGATAGCTATGACGATTAATTTTAACCCTTCCCTGTTTAACCAATAAATTATACTGGACAAATCAATGTATTTGGTATAAAATATTATAAAAAGGGAGGTGTTATCAATGGATAAAATTATCGTAACAATTAACAGACAATTTTGCAGTGGTGGTAACTACATTGGTAAAAAATTATCAGAAAAGCTTAATGCACCATATTATGATAAGGAGCTTGTAAACCTTGCCGCAAAGCAGGCAGGCTATGCAGAAGCAACATTTGAAAAGGTAGATGAAGTAGCAACAAACAGCCTGCTTTATTCACTTATTATGGGTGTTCACAATTCAACTCAAACAGGTATGCTGCCTGATAATGACAAACTATTTAACATTCAGGCTGACATTATCAGAAATGCCGCAAAGGAAGGCTCTGCTGTTGTGCTTGGCAGGTGCTCAAATTACATATTAAGAGAAGAAAAGCCTATTGTAAGAGTTTTCTTAAAGGCTGATATGGATTTTAGAAAAGCAAGGTATGAAAAGCTTTACGGCACTCCTGAAAAGGGTACTATCGAAGATACCATTGAAAAAAAAGATAAGAAAAGAGCTTCTTACTTTAAGTTTTATACAGGTCAGCGTTGGGAGGATATTGATAACTATGATCTGGTTATTAATACCTCTAAAATTGGTGTTGATGATACTGTAGATATGATTATTGACTACATTAACAGATTAAAATAGGCTGATGGATTGAAATTAAAACACTCCCTCTGTAAAAAGAGGGAGTGTCTTATGTTTAATATAATATATAAATTAGTTACTCTATAAATGACTATTTATAGCCGTGCTAAACAAACGTAAAAGTTTTGCCATTATGGAGCCTTTCAGGCTGCCCGACTTCTTTTAGTGCTGACTTTCAGTGCAAACACGAAAATTCAAAGGCTTATTTCTTTTGCTGTTGTAGCAAACAGTTGCTTTTACTTAAGAGAAAAAGTAGTAACTGTTTGCTGCACAAGCATCCCCAATGTATTTTCAATTCAATACATTTTCATAAAAAATAAAAATGGAGCTACAAATCATATAATTCAAAACTCCGTAATCTCTCTAATCTTCATATAATCTCTTCTGCTAATTTTGCCCTCATACTTCTCCCATTTATATACCGTACTTCTGTTAACTCCCACAAGCTCCGCAAATTTTGTTTGAGTAAGTCCAAGTTTTTTTCTTGCCTTTTGTATTCTTTTACATTGGTTATCTGCAAGCTGAAAATAATGATAATCCTCTGCAAGCTCCTTAAAATCCACACCTAAAAATTCAGCTATTTTAACAAGCTTTTCAGCAGGACAAAAGCCGTTCTTTTTTTCATAAGACATATACATTGCTCTTGTAATGCCAACACCCTCAGCAACTTCTCTCTGCAAATATCCCCTTTTGCATCTCCAGTATTTCAGCTTTTCCCATGTTTCCTGTCCCTTATCAGTATCAGTCATATTATTCCATTCAAGGCTTACAATATTTTTTGACACAAGGCTTATCTCAATATTGTTATTATTACATATAATTTTATTTATAAGAGTCTTTATTGCAGCCCTTTTTTCTTCAAAACTCATATTGTCAACACAGGCAGAAAAGCTTTTAACTCTTTCCTTAAATTCCTCAATCCGCCGAGCAGTCATTTTGTCAGCCCTTTCTGTCTTTTCCTGCTCTGATATTTTACCTTTAATGTCAGCATTTTCAGCATCAAGAGCATTAATTCTCTCTATTATGTACTTCTCCACAGAGCTGTTGGCATCGGCAAGCTTTGAAACAAGAGAATTAATTTCATTTTTATTATTACTTAACCTTCTGCAAAGTGCGGACATATTACTTTCCCTACTGCCTTTTATGTGTTTTTTCCCCTTTTCAAGCTCCTGAATAAGACATATATTGTCACATTCAAAGTCTTTAACCAGCTTAACAACATAATTATCAAGCTTTACACCATTGATATTTTCAGCCCGGCACCTACCCCTATTACTTTTTAGCTTTAGTCGGCACACATAAGAAAACGCACCATTTCTGCCCATTTTAGGTCCCATTCGGCTGCCGCAGCTGCAATAAATTATACCCCTTAAAAGTGCACTATTTACTCTGGGCTTTCTGTAGGATTTATTGCCGTTTTCACCTAAAATATTTTGTACCCTTACCCAATTATAACCTGAAATAATACCCTTATGACATCCGACGGCAATTATCCAATCCTCTACAGGGTTTACCTTAGTCCTCTTTTTACTCTGCTTTGTTTTGTTGTAGGCAATTACACCATAAGTGCCATTAAAATCAGACTGTTCAGCAAAAATATCATAGGTTTTAAAATATTCATAAATAGTAGGTAGAAATGCAGTTCCGCTAACAGGTTTGGACACCATTAATTCATTTTTAATTTTTGTCCATTTTACAGCATTTTTATTGTTTTTATCTGAAGGACGTATAGCAAACAAATGCTTTTTAGGAAAAATAAGCATTTCAATATAACTTACCTTATTTAATTTATGTATGCAACCGCTACTGAATTGTATATATTTATTTGAAATTGTCATAAAACACTTTCCCGATGTATTAAAAAATTGAGATCTTGCTATCTCATAACCTCTAAAGTCAAATTCTCCTTCCATTAGTTCTACTTTCTTTTCATAAAATTTAGCAGAACCATCATCAATTACACTATTTGATGCCTTTATATAATCTTCAGCTTTAAAGCCTGCCCAATGAGTATGTATAGGTACAAATCCTGTTAATACTCCCTGAGTTATAACCTTTAATTCCGGTAAAATACGTTTATTTCCATACTTTGCATTATTTATAAAATGCTGTACAGCAATAAAATCATCCTTGGAAATTATGGGTTCATGATTTTCATATCTGCGATATTGATTTCTATTCTGTTTGTTCTTTTTTGATTTATGATCCAGATAATTTGGGGTCCATGTTTTTCTTGCATAAACTGCACCACAATGCCTTTCATTTTGTAAAATTTGTAATATTGAACCTGGCGACCACACAGTATTATTTCTTTTTGTTTTGCAACCTAAATTTGTAAGATATTCTGCAATTTGACAACAAGTATATCCATATAAGTACATAAAAAAGATAAGCCTAACTATTTGTGCTTCTCTTTCATTTATTATTAGGTTTCCTGTTTCATCCTGATCATATCCCAATAACGGAGGAGTGAGGAAAATACCCCTGCGAAATCTCATTTCTATTGATGCATTCATAATCTCACTTTTATTATGACTTTCCTCTTGTGCAAATGTAGATATCAAGGCTAACTTTACTTCACTGTCTTTATCCAATGTACAGAAATTTTCAGTTTCAAAAAACACACCAACCGGGGAATCCAATTCTTTCAATTTGCGTACAACTCCAATACAGTCCAATAAATTTCGTGCAAAACGTGATACACTTTTTGTTATTATTAAATCTATTTTTTGCTCCATACGGTCATTAATCATATCCATAAATGCCTGTCTATGGTTTAATGATGTACCTGAGATTCCCTCATCAGCGTAAATTTTTATAAACTTCCAGCCATTATGCCTTTTAATCATATCCTCATAATGATTTTTCTGTAACTCAAAGGAAGATGTCTGGCTTAAATCATCTGTAGAAACTCTTACATATACCGCAACCCTTATCTCAGTATCATTAGAAAATATATTTTTCTCTGGTATAGCAGGAATTATATCCAACTCATCAGAGTCAATTCCTTTATACCGCTGTCGTATTTTTTCCTTTTCTATTTCCTTATTAATCATAAAAAATCTCCCGTACATTAGAATAATCTGTAAACATTATACATTTTTTATTACAAAAGATAATAAGCTATATGTCAACAACTATACAAATAGTATAATTATGTTACAAATTACATATAAGGAGTTAAATATCATGTTAAAAATTGAAGAATTACCTAAACTATCAGGCAAAAGAATAAGACAAATAAGATTACAAAACAAACTTACACAATCAGAACTTGCTGAATTAGTAGATTTATCTGTTTCATACATAAGTCATATAGAAAACGGAAAGAAAACTGCAAGTTTTTTATCATTAATAAAAATAGCCGACGAATTAAATGTTACTATTGATGAATTGCTATATGGCATTCAAAAGGATAGACCTACAGACTTCCAATTAGAGTTGATTTCAATTTTTAACGATTGTACTACCAAAGAAAGAGAAGTTTTAATAAGTATTTTAAATTTTCATAAAAAATTAATGCGAGAATAACTGTAATTTAATGGATTATTATTTCTGCTAACTATCTCCACTTTTCAACTATTATCAAATGAAGGAATGTAAGGACGTAGATCCAGAGAGAACTGATAGGGTTAGTGTATGGATAAACAGGCATATAAAAATAATCAATTATTAACACCATTTAAGGTGATAATATATAAATTTATTAATTTTTTATAAATATATCGGGAGATATATTGACAAATTTCAATTTTTGAGATAGGAGGAATTAAAATGACAAAAATCTCAAAATAAGAAATTTTTCATAGCTTATTTTGGGATTTTTTTATGTAACTTCTTTTCTCTTACGGCACATTTTTCTATATCAAAAAAATATACCATTCTTGGATTTCTGTTTTTCTTTGCATTTTTCCGCTTATCCAAATATTTGTGAACAGCCAAATGTCCTGCTTTACACTGATACATTCCGGCAGCTCTGCTTTTCTGAATCAGTGCAGATAACTCCTTTCCGTCAGGCTTTTCACCGCTTGTAATGGTTACTGCTGATTTATCATAAAAACACCACCTATATTTGATACTTCCATTATATCAAATATAGGTGGTGTAATCTACTTTTTCAGTGCCCTCAATTCAAATAAGGAGGGCTAAATTTTAATCATTGGGGTTATGTAAAAAATCGTCAAATGTGAGCTGTGCAAAATCCTCTGAATTATTGGCAAGCCTGTCGTCTCTATTTTCATAAGCCTTATGAAAGCTTGCAGAAAAATCAAGACAGTAATATGCCAAAAGGGCAAGAGCAGTAAACTTTCCACATATAGGATAATACAAATTCACAATACTTTCAATAAGAGGCTGAAAAACCACGAAAGTAAGCATAGACATAACTCCCCAGCATATTGTGCTTTCAAGGCATATAACACCCTTGTAGTTAAATTTCTTGTTATTATAATTCCACCAGAAGTAGCCAAAAAGCTTGGTCATAAGAAGTGCCACCATAACCTCAAGTACGGTAGCGGCACATGCACCTACAAGAAAAACAAGGAGCTTATTGTGGGCAATAGGCTTAAAAATAAAATACACGCCTAAAGCACCTGCACCATAAATAGTGCATAGCGGACCCTTTATAAAGCCTCTGTTTACAGGCTTTTTCTCCGCATAGCTCATTACAATACATTCAAATATCCAACCAAAAAAACTATATAAAAAAAAGCAGTTTAAAAAATAAAATATATCCATGCCCGTTATGTTATAAAAAAACAAAGACATAAAATCAACCTTTCCTTAACCTCCAATAATGTTTGCCATATAGATGTTATCACAAATACCGTATAAAAGCAATAGAAAATTTGAACTTTTAATGAATTTGACATATTTCTGTTGACAATTACACATAAATTTAATATACTTAACTTGTAAACTGAATACCTTTTTAAAAGGGAGTAGCTTGCAGTATTTTTTCTGTATACACTATCGTCAGTACGAGCCTATGGCTCCGGTATGTATTTAAAAAGCGAGACTTTTATTGTGTTTATGGGTAAAACTATCCACAAGTACAATAAAGGTATCGCTTTTATTTTTTTACCAAGGAGGATTTTTAAAATGTTAACAATGACAGGAATATGGATGTATGTATGGCTTATTATTGGCTTTGTATGTCTTATCAAGGGTGCAGATTTTTTTGTGGACGGCAGCAGCTCAATAGCAAAAATATTTAACGTACCTACAGTTATAATCGGCTTGACAATAGTTGCAATGGGTACTTCTGCCCCTGAAACTGCAGTAAGTATTTCAGCCGCACTTCAGGGAGCAAATGAAATTGCAGTAAGCAATGTAGTTGGGTCAAACTTTTTTAATCTGCTTATGGTAGTAGGTATATGCGCTATACTGCAGCCTATTAAAATATCAAAAGCACTTGTCAAAAGAGATTACCCTTATTCAATATTTGCAACAGTTTTACTTTTGGTATTTTTGTTAATAGGTCATATTATTACAGGCAAGCCAACTCTTACAAGAGTTGACGGTATTATAATGTTAATTTTCTTTGCGTCTTACCTAATTACTCTTATACGTTCAACTCTTATTGAAATTGCAAGAGGCGACGATGTTGAAATCGAGGAGGTTAAAAGCCGTTCACTTCCTGTAAGCCTTATATTAATTGCCGTTGGTCTTGCAGGCATAATTGCAGGCGGTGACCTTGTTGTCAAAAGTGCAACAGCCATTGCAACGGAATTTGGTATGAGCAATACTCTTATTGGTCTTACCATTGTTGCCATGGGTACATCACTTCCCGAACTTGTAACAAGTATTGTAGCTGCCAAAAAGGGAGAGGCTGACCTTGCTCTCGGCAACGTAATCGGCTCAAATATATTTAACATTTTACTTGTACTTGGTATTTCGTCAACAGTAAGAGTTATTACAGTAGCATTTGATTCTGTTATTGATACGGCTCTGCTTATTATTGTTAATATTATTGTACTTGCTATTGTGTTAAAAAAGAAAAGCTCTGTCGGCAGAGGTGTTGGTATAATTATGGTGCTTATGTATGTTGTGTATACCGCATATATTATAATGAGAAACTATGGTATGCTGCCATTTTAAAAACTAAGGGCTGTGCAAGCAGTCCTTTTTTTAATTTTACAAATTCAACTAAATATTGTATACTATGTATATCACAATAAAGGGAATGGTAAATATTGAATAAAATTAATTACAACAGAGTATTGAGAATAGCTTTGGGCAGCACACTGTCCTATCTTATATGTCACCTTTTAGGACTTGAAAACAGTGCAAGTGCAGCAGTTATAACCCTCCTGAGTATACAAGACACAAGGCAGGAAACAGTAAAGGACGTTATTAAAAGAGTTTTGTCTTACTTTTATGCAATGCTTTCAGCCTATATACTTTTTACATTTATAGGCTTTAATGAAATTGCTTTTCTTATATTTATGGCACTTCTTGTAGCCGTAAGCTATATGCTGGACTGGACAAATACTCTTTCTTCCAGCACAGTTGTTACAACCCATTTTTTAATTGCACAAAGCTTTAACAAAGACTTTGTAATTAATGAAATTCTGCTTATTGTTATAGGCACAACCGCTGCTCTTGTGCTTAATATATTTTTTATTAACAATACAAAAAAGGCAGCAAGGGATTGTGAGCTTATTGAACTTGATATAGCGGATATTCTGAAAAAAATAGCAAGCTATATAAAGCACAATACCGCTTATGATAATGACTGGCTTAATTTTATATATCAGAAAATAGAGGATTCTCAGCACAAAACAATAAAATACGGCTACAATATGGACTTAAACAGCAGCCAATATTATCTTGAATATTTTGAAATGCGCAAGGAACAATGTCAGGCAATAGACAGAATGTGCAGAATGTTAAATAAGTATGGTAATCTTGACCTTCCTATGGCAAAGGAAATATGCGACCTTATATATAGAATAAGCAATAATATTCACAACAAGAGCACATATAAAAATGACCTTATACTTGTGAAGGATATAACTGTAAGATTTGATTCCCTGCCAATGCCAAAAAACAAAGATGAGCTTAATGCATACAACTGTGCATCTGAAATACTGCAGGAGCTTACCTATTTTTTGGAGCTTAATTATAAATTTATAAATCAGCTTACAGCAGGCGAACTTGAATACTATTGGAAAAAATAAGGAAAGGTAAATGAAAATTATTATGGAAATATGGGATTTATATGATAAAAACAGAAAAAAACTAAACAAACCCCACAGAAGAGGAACACCTTTGTCAAAAGATGAATATCATCTTGCCATTGCCATAATCGTATTAAACAGCAAAAATCAATTTCTGCTTACTTTAAGAAGTAATGATAAATTCCCTAACCCCAATAAATGGGAAACAACCACAGGCTCCTGCCTTATGGGTGAAAACAGTCTTGAAGGAGCTAAAAGAGAGTTATTTGAAGAAACGGGAATAGATGCGGATATTTCAGATTTTATTTTTATGGATACCATTTGCGACCATACTGACAACTATATTCAGGATACATTTCTTTTAAGAAAGGACGTGGACCTTAAAAATTTAAAATTTCAGCTCCACGAAACCCAAAATGCAATGTGGGCAGATTATGAAAAGGTTGTAGACTTGGCTAAAAAAGATAAAATGGTTTTAAGCTCATTTAAACGTATAGAAAAAGTAAAAAGTTCTGTGTTGCAATAGACATTGAATGTATTTAGCAGGAGCTGTTCCAAAGTTCGGCTAACGACATTATGGACAGCTCCCCCCCCAAAACCCTATCTTCCCCTAAGCACATTTTCAAGTATAACCTCACCCATATACAAATCCTCAGGAGTAGTAATCTTAATATTGTTATAATCACCCTTAACCATTTTAATCTTTGTGCCCATTCTTTCAACGAGCATAGAATCATCTGTACCATAATATCCCTGTGCCATAGCCTCTTCATAAGCTCCCATTATAACATCGTGCTTAAAACACTGGGGAGTCTGAGCAAGCCAGAGTGTTGATCTTTCGGGAGTATCAGCAATATATCCCTTTTCATCACATACCTTAACAGTCTCTTTAACAGGCACACCCAGAACACAGGCACCATATTCCATTGCAATACTTTCAAGCTCAGCAATATACTTATCTGCCACAAAAGGTCTTACGCCGTCATGAATAAGAACAACATCACAATCTGCACTTACTGCCTGTAAGCCATTATAAACGGAGTTTTGCCTTTCAGCACCACCCTCAACAACAGCCTTGACCTTATCAAAGCCGTATTTAAGCACAATTTCCTTACGCACAAAATCTATTGCCGTTTTACTTGTAACAAGTATGATTTCATCAATATATTCACTTTTATTAAAGGTTTCCACAGTATAGCTTAAAATAGTCCTTCCTTTAAGCTCAATATACTGCTTTGCTATGGCAGACTTCATTCTTTTTCCTGTTCCTGCCGCTACAATTATAACACTGTTCTTCATAAATTTTCACCTCTTTTATTCATTTTATCATTGATATTTTTCTTTTGCAAGTTTATACTATAAATAAAGATAAAATTTTCATATTAAGGGGGTTGGTATTATGAATTTTGTGGATTTAATAGTTAAAAAAAGGAACAAATCAGAGCTTACAACCAATGAAATTAATTATTTTATTAAAGGCGTAACAGATAAGTCATTACCCGACTATCAAATTTCAGCTATGCTAATGGCAATATGCTTAAACGGACTCAGTGAAAGAGAAACTGCTGATTTGACAATGGCTATGACATACTCAGGCAGCGTCCTTGATTTAAGCTCAATTAACGGCATTAAAACAGACAAACACAGCACAGGCGGTGTTGGAGATACTACCACTTTGGTGCTTGCCCCTCTTACAGCTTCACTTGGTCTGCCTGTTATTAAAATGTCAGGCAGAGGTTTGGGTCATACAGGAGGAACACTTGACAAGCTGGAATCAATTCCGGGATTTAATGTAAATGTTCCCATGAATAAGGCAGTTGAACAGGTCAATAAAAATCACATAGTAATTATGGGACAAACAGAGGAACTTGCCCCTGCCGACAAATATTTGTACGCTTTAAGAGATGTAACAGCTACCGTCGAAAGTATGCCTCTTATTGCGTCAAGTATAATGAGCAAAAAACTTGCAGGAGGTGCTGACGGTATAGTCTTAGACGTTAAGTGCGGTAAAGGTGCATTTATGAAAACTCTTGAGGATGCAAGAAAACTGGCAAATGAAATGATTAAGCTTGGAAAAAACCTTAATAAAAAGGTTACAGCCCTTATTACCAATATGGACGAACCTCTTGGTATGAACATAGGAAACAGCGTAGAGGTAATTGAAGCAATAGAAATACTTAAAGGTCATAAACAAGGTGCATTAAAGGAAGTCAGCCTTGCCTTGGGTGCAGAA
>DBGCRA010000101.1:0-2906 GCA_048359195.1 Candidatus Gallispira sp. | reverse complement strand
TAAGGTTGCTATAATTGGTAAGCCTGATGTAGGTAAGTCCTCTCTTATTAACAGGATTTTAGGAGAGGAAAGAGTTATTGTAAGTGATGTGGCAGGTACTACAAGAGATGCTATTGACTCACCTTATGAATATGATGGACAAAAGTACGTATTTATTGATACGGCAGGAATGAGAAGAAAGTCCAAAATTAAGGAAAATATTGAAAAATACTCTATAATAAGGGCTGTTGCAGCAGTTGAAAGAGCTGATGTTTGTATAATGATGATTAATGCCGAGGAGGGTATTACGGATCAGGACACAAAGGTTGCAGGTATTGCTCATGAGGCAGGCAAGGCTGTTATTATTGCGGTAAATAAGTGGGACAAGATTGAAAAAGATAACAAGACAATGAATAAGTTTGTAAAAGATATTGAAACTGAATTCAAATATCTTTCCTATGCTCCCACAATATTTATTTCTGCTGCTACAGGTCAGAGAGTAACCAAGCTTTTTGAGCTTATTAATATGGTACATGAAAACAACACAATGAGAATTTCAACAGGTATGCTTAACGATGTGCTTATTGAAGCTATGGCTATGAATCAGCCTCCTGCAGATAAGGGCAGACCTCTCAGAATTTATTATATCACTCAGGTATCCGTTAAGCCGCCTACATTTGTGCTTTTTGTAAATGATATCGAGCTTTTGCATTTCTCATATAAGAGATATATTGAAAATCAGCTTAGAGATGCCTTTGGATTTAAGGGTACACCAATACATTTCATAGCTAGAAATCGAAAGGAATAATAATTATGTTCAGAATTATTTGTCTGATAATAGGCTATCTGTTTGGCTGCTTGCAGTCTGCATATTTTTTAGGCAGAGTTGTAGGCAAAATTGATATTAGAGAATATGGCAGCGGAAACGCAGGTTTTACAAATACTACAAGAGTACTTGGCAAAAAGATTGGTGCTATGGTATTTATATTTGACCTTTTTAAGGTAATTGCTGCATATATTGTATGTTCACTTATATTTAATGGTGACGGAAGTTTTATAGATGGGACAAGTCTTTTGCCCGGTATTTATGCGGGACTTGGTGCTGTTCTTGGTCACAATTTTCCTTTTTACCTGGGTTTTAGAGGGGGTAAGGGTATTGCCTGTACACTTGGTTTAATGCTTTGCGTAAACTGGCAGGTTGCACTTGCTACATATTTAATTGGCTTTATAGTTTTTATTGCTAAGAAATATATTTCACTTGCATCACTTACTATGGCATTGCTTTATCCTGTTTTTATGATTATTATAAGGAACAGGTTTGGTTTTGGTATTGAGGAAATTATATTGATGTTTGTACTTTGTTTACTTGCTTATATCAAGCACAAATCAAATATTGAAAGATTACTTAACGGAACTGAAAATAAGTTTGGCAGTAAGAAGAAATAAAGAGGTGTTTATATGAAAACAGTTGCGGTAATTGGTTCAGGAAGCTGGGGAACGGCTCTTGCAATACAGCTTAAAAGAGCAGGTAATAATGTTATTTTGTGGTCTTTTAAGGAGGAGGAGGCAGCAGCTATTCTCTCTGAAAGGGAAAATAAGGAGTTTCTTCCGGGAATTAAAATTGACAGTGACATTGTAGTTACCTGTAAAGATGAGGATGTTACATGGGCAGATATGCTTGTGCTTTCAACACCTTCAAAGTTTGTAAGAAATATGGCAAAGAGATTTGCTCCTTTCGTAAAGCAAAATCAAATTGTAGTAAACGTTGCAAAGGGACTTGAAGAAGGCTCTTTATTAAGACTTTCTCAGGTCATTAAAGAAGAAATACCTCAGTGCAAGGTAGCGGTTTTGTCAGGACCGTCTCACGCAGAGGAAGTGGGCAAGAATCTGGCAACAACTATTGTAGCGGCATCTGAAGATATTGAAGTTGCTAAGGAAGTACAAAATACATTTATGTCACCTATGTTCAGAGTTTATACCAATACCGATATTATAGGTGTGGAGCTTGGCGGAGCTTTAAAGAACCTTATTGCTCTTGCGGCAGGTATATCTGATGGTTGCGGTTTTGGTGACAATACAAAGGCTGCCTTAATGACAAGAGGACTTCACGAAATATCAAGACTTGGTGAGGCCATGGGAGCTAAGAGAGAAACTCTTTCAGGTCTTGCAGGTGTTGGCGATTTGATTGTTACCTGCACAAGTATGCACTCAAGAAACAGACGTGCAGGTATACTTTTGGGACAGGGCAAGTCACTTGAAGAAGCACTTAATGAGGTGCATATGGTTGTTGAAGGCGTAATTAATGCAAAGGCTGCCTATGAGCTTTCAAAGAAATTAAATATTCCGATGCCTATTACTCACGAAATAAATGATGTATTATATAATGGCAAGGATGTTAAGCAGGCTGTTTATGATTTAATGACCAGAGATAAGGTAGAGGAGATTGATAAGTAATGTATAAAGGCGTTAAGGGAAAATGGATTGCTGATTCAGGCAATGGCAGATATAAAAATCCCATATTATTTTCAGATTATTCAGACCCTGATGTTATAAGAGTTGGCAATGACTTTTTTATGGTGGCAAGCTCTTTTACATATTTTCCGGGAGTGCCTGTTTTGCATTCAACAGATTTGGTGAACTGGAAAATTGTAAGCTATGCAGTTGAAAAAATGCCTCTTGACAAATACTCAACTCCAAAGCATGGTATGGGTGTATGGGCACCAAGCATAAGATACCATGATAATAAATTTTGGGTATATTTTGGTGATCCTGATGAAGGTGTTTTTATGGCTAATACCGAAAATCCCTTTGGTAAGTGGAATGATACGGTTTGTGTGGCAAAGTCAAAGGGCTGGATTGATACTTGTCCGTTTTGGGATGATGACGGCAATGCTTACTTAATAAGAGGTGTGGCTAAAAGCAGAATT
>DBGCRA010000100.1:0-14463 GCA_048359195.1 Candidatus Gallispira sp. | reverse complement strand
CTCTCTACACAAGCAGCCTTGCTTATACACTCATCGTAAATACTAAGAGTATATGTATTTACTACAGACAAAAAGTCATCAAAAGACATTTCCTCCTGTACCTTGTCACCGTCATTTGTAACAAAGTATAAAACATCACCTGAATAATAAGCTGTAATCTTACTCTTCTCCTCAGTAAGATCACCTTCCTTTTCGTCGCTTTCAGACTCCTGAATATATTTGTAGCTGTTATCAATTACAGCACTGCCTGTATTTTTGTCATCTTCCTTGGCAAGCTTGATAACAGATCTATTTGAGCTGCTCTCATCACCCATTGTCATATCATTTGCCACGGTTATTGTAATATTTTCCTTAGCTGAAACCGCCTCTAATCCTGTCTTAAACGCATCAGCTGCTGTTGCACCGTCTATAACCGCTTCATCAGATATATTTGTAAATATGTCCTCAGCATTAATACTGTCAATGTCTGCACCCTTACTGCCAAAAAGACTACAGCCTGTAGCCGATACACACATAAGTCCCACTAACATTATTGCAATTTTTTTCTTCATTTCAATTCTCCTTTAACTTATTTGCCATTAATTTCATTTCCTTTGCCGCCTCAAGTGTTGCTTTGGTAATTTCAGCACCACCAATAAGTCTGGCTAATTCATTATACACCTTTTCGCCTGATAATTCAACAATATTTGTAGTAGTTCTGTTACCTGCACTGTTTTTTTCAATTAAATAATTACTGTCAGCCATTGCCGCTATCTGGGGAAGATGTGTTATACAAAGTATTTGATGTCCTTTTGCCACATTAAGCATTTTTTCGGCTACCTTCTGAGCCGTCCTGCCGCTTATGCCTGTGTCAATTTCATCAAACACAAATGTATCAATATTATCAACATCAGCCAATACATTTTTAAGAGCAAGCATTACTCTGCTCATTTCACCGCCTGATGCAATTTTACTTAAGGGCTTTATGTTTTCACCCTTATTGGCTGAAATTAAAAACTCAACATTATCAAAGCCCTTATCATCAAAGCCTTCTTTTTCTGTTACCGAAATTTTAAATTCAGCATTTTCCATACTTAAATCTCTTAATATGGATACAATTTTCTTTTCAGTCTTTTCTGCGGCAGTTTTTCTTATCTCTGAAATTTTACCGCAAGTTTTTCTTATTTCAATTTCAAGTTTTTTCTTCTTTTCGCTGTATTCAAGTGCAAGAGCTTCACTATTTTCTATTAAATTAAGTTTTTCGGCTGCTTTATCCCTATAGGCAAGTATTCTTTCAATACTGTTTCCATATTTGTTTTTAAGCTCATATATAATCTGAAGCCTTTCTTCAACCTCATTAAGCTCGTCAGGATTACTGTCTGTATTTTCCTCATATATCCTAACCGTCTTTACAACATCCTCAATTATAGAATAGGCATCATTTAACGCTTCAAGGGTCCTCTCCTGACTTTCATCAATTTCGGCAATATTGCTTAAACTTTCAACCGCATTTCCTATACACTCCGCTGCTGAATTTTCATTTCTGTACAGATAATCAAGACAGTCATTAATATATCCCTGAAGCTTTACACTGTTTAAAAGTATATTTCTTCTTTCGGAAAGGCTTTCATCCTCCCCCGCCCTTAAAGCAGCGGCATCAATTTCATTTATCTGATATGTATAAAGCTCAACCTTATCCTGAATATCCTTGTCATTTATATCAATTTCCTTAAGCTTTTTGGAAATATCCCTGTACTGTTTGTATTTATCTTCAAGCTTTAAAAGTTCCCCTTCAATGCTGCTGCCGCAAAGTCTGTCAAGCATTACAATATGACTTTTGGGATTCAGCAAGGACTGATGATCGTGCTGACCATGTATATCTACAAGAAAAGCCGAGATTTCCTTAACCATTGAAACAGTTGCCGCCTTGCCGTTTATCCTGCATTGGGATTTTCCGCTTCTGTTAAATGTTCTTTTTATAAGAATATAATTATCCTCTCCAACATCAACATCACATCCTGCAAGTTCCGTCTTTACATCATCATTGTCAACAGATATAAGTGCAGACACCTCTGTCAAATCACATCCGTTCTTTATTATGTCCTTGTCAGCCTTACCTCCCAACACAAAGTTAAGAGAACCTATAATAATTGACTTGCCTGCACCCGTTTCACCGCTAAGGACATTTAAGCCTGACCCAAAATCAACCTCCAGTTCATCTATTAACGCAAAATTACTTACATAAAGTTTCTCAAGCATAATTGTCCTCCTAAAAGGCTGTTATTTATTGTTTATACTGCTTTTAAGCTTTTCAATAAGCTTTACAGCCTTAGTTTCGTTTTTAACCACACAAAAAACAGTATCATCTCCGGCTATTGTTCCCATAACTTCTGTATTGTCCATAGCGTCAAGAGATGCCGCAACAGCCATTGCCATTCCCGTAAGGGTTTTAATAACAATAATATTCTGAGCAAAATCTATTGACCTGACACCGTCATTAAACACTCTTTTTAGTCTTTCACCGATTTCACTGTCCTTATTTGAAACAGACGCATACTTTTGTCTGCCCATACCAACAGATATTTTAGTCAGTTTAAGCTCTCTTATATCTCTTGACACCGTTGCCTGTGTAACATTAAATCCAAGCTCATTAAGCTTTTCCGCCAATGCCTCCTGGGTATCAATTTCATTATCCTTAATTATTTCCAAAATCTTAGATTGTCTTTTTACTTTCATACAAAACTCCATTACTTAAATACTGACATCTACCATTTTTCTTCTTAATATATCAAAGAAAGAAAGGTTTGTTGTCTTAATAATATCGGTGCAATATTTTGAACGTCTTATAACAACTGTATCACCGTTTTTTACTCTTTCGCCGTTTTGTCCGTCAAATGTAACCTGAGTATTGCTGTAATCTCCCGCTACCTTAATTTTTATTATATCATCACCTGATACAACTATAGGTCTTGCATATAATGCGTGAGGACATATATGTGTAATTGTCATAAGCTCCGTATTTGTGTTAAGTATAGGTCCCCCTGCCGACAGATTATAGGCTGTTGAGCCTGTAGGTGTTGATACTATAATTCCGTCTGCCCTAAATGTGTTTATATATTCATCATTAACTTCAACACTTAATGAAATCATTCTGGAAAAATTTGCATTGTTTACACATACCTCATTTAATGCAAGCTGTGTGTCATGACATACACAGCCTCTCTCAATATATGCTTCAAGCATCATTCTCTTTTCAATTTTATAATTGCCCTTCAGTACCTTTTCAATAGCAGTTTTTCCGCCGCTTTTTTCAACATCTGCAAGGTATCCCAGTGTTCCGAAATTTATACCCAATATTGGAGTACCATATTTAGCCGCTCTTCTTGCAACCCTTAAAATGGTGCCGTCACCGCCCAAAACAACTACAAAATCCGCTTTTTCATATATTTCATCGGTGCTGTACATAGGCGTACCTATACCTATTTTTCTGCAAAGAGCAGAATTAAGAAGAACCTGACAGCCCATTTCCATAGTCCAAAGAGTAAGCTCCTTTGTATGAATAAGCTCAGGGTCCTTGTCAATATTGGTTATAAATCCTACTTTATTCATAAAATCACCTGTTTTTAAAATAACTAAAGGCATTTTCAACTGTCAAATCCATATCCTGTTGACTAACAGATATATCTTCTTTTTTATCAATAAGTATAAGATATTCTATATTTCCGTCTCCTCCCTGTATGGGAGAGTAGGTTATTGCCTTAGCATACAAATTATTACAAGCTGCATTGTCTGTTATATCCCTTATTACCTTTTTGTGCACTTTAGGATTTTTGACAATGCCTTTTTTCGATATGTTTTCTTTGCCTGCCTCAAACTGAGGTTTAATCAGAAATACGCCCTTACCCTCATCTTTAAGTATTTCACTTACTCTTTCAAATATTTTAGTCAGAGAAATAAAGGAAACGTCACAGCCTATAAAGTCCGCCATTGGAATATCTGCATTTCTTATATCGCAGTTTTCCATTGAAACAACTCTGCTGTCATTTCTAAGGCTCTCGGCAAGCTGGTCACTGCCTACATCAACAGCATAAACAACCTCTGCCCCGTTTTTAAGCATACAGTCTGTGAAGCCGCCTGTAGATGCACCAATATCAATACATATTCCCTTAATATTAATATCAAATACTTCTATAGCCTTTTCAAGCTTATAACCGCCTCTGCCTACATATTTAAGTATGTTTTCAGTACTGCTTACATTAACATCGTCATTTTCCGAAACCTTATATGAAGACTTATTAATAATTTTATTATTCACGCTTACATTGTTGTCCGATATAAGCTCCTGTGCCTTCTGACGTGATATATTTAATTTTTCTTTTATGAACATATCAAGTCTTAAATCAGCCATTATTTCTTTCTCCGATTATATCCTTAATTTTGCTTAATATCTTTTCGGCAGACATACCATATCTGTCAAAAAGCAGCGCCCTGTTGCCATGTTCAATATACATATCGGGGAATGCAAAATTATAGATTACATTGTCATTAATACCATATTCGCAAAGTCGTTGTAAAAGCAGCGCTCCAAAGCCTCCCGAATAAATATTATCCTCCATTGTAAATATATATTTATAATTATCAGCTAAATCCGCAATCATATCCTTATCTATAGGTGAGGCAAAACGTGCATTAATAAGGGTAGAATTATAGCCCTCTTCTATAAGACAGCTGTAAACGTCTGCTGCCTCATCCATCATTGCACCATAACTGACAAGGGCAATTTTCTCACCCTTATATATATACTCAGCCTTACCCATTTCAACAGGTTTATCAACTGCTATCATTATATCAGAGGCTTCTCCTCTGGGGTATCTGATAGCTACAGGACCGTTTAAAGATACTGCAAATTCAAGCATTTTTTCAAATTCAGCTTTATTTTTCGGTGCCATAACAGTTAAGTTTGGGATATGAGCCAGGTATGAAATATCATATATACCCTGATGAGTTTCGCCGTCATCACCTACTATACCTGCTCTGTCAATGGCAAATATAACGTGTAAATTCTGTATACATACATCGTGAATAATCTGATCATAGCTTCTTTGCAAAAATGTTGAATACACCGCAAAAACAGGTATAAATCCGCCCTTAGCAAGACCTGCAGCAAATGTAACCGCATACTCCTCTGCAATTCCCACATCAAAAAATCTCTTTGGATAAAGATTTGCAAATTTGGTAAGCCCCGTGCCTGAAGGCATAGCCGCAGTTATTGCACAAATTTTATTATTTTTAGCCGCCATTTCAATGATTTTTCTGCCGAAAACATCTGAATAGGTTTCTTTTTTATTGTAATTAGGCAGTACTCCCACCTTTGCATCAAATTTTCCCACACCGTGATAAACACTTGGAAGTGTTTCGGCAGGCTCGTAACCCTTGCCCTTTTTTGTCATAACGTGAATAAGTACAGGCATATTAAGTTTTTTAGCCCTGTTAAACACATTAACAAGTCTTTTAATATCGTGACCGTCAATAGGTCCCACATACTTAATACCAAGGTATTCAAACATACTGTTTTCAGGCATTATGGCATTTTTTAATGACCCTTTGCTCTTATAGAGAAGATTATAAATCTGTTTGCCTCCAACAGGCATATTATTAAGCTTCTTCTGTACCTCAGACTTGGCATTCATATATTTCTGTGTAAGTATAAGCTCGCTTAAATACTTACTCATTGCGCCTACATTTTCAGATATGGACATCTGGTTATCATTTAATACTATGATAAGCTTTGTATGATCTCTGCCTACATTATTAAGTGCTTCATAAGCAAGACCACCCGTCATTGCACCGTCACCTATAACCGAAACAACATTATAGCTGTGTCCCATTAAATCTCTGGCTCTTGCCAAGCCTATAGCCGCCGCTATTGATGTTGAGCTGTGACCTGTATTAAAAGAGTCATATTTACTTTCATTTGTTTTTGGGAATCCGCTTAGTCCGTCAAGCTTTCTCAATGTATCAAACTCGTCCTTACGTCCCGTAAGAATTTTATGAGTATATGCCTGATGTCCTACATCCCACACAAATTTATCTCTTGGACAGCTAAAACAATAGTGCATTGCAATGGTCAAATCAACTACACCCAGATTTGAGGCAAGATGTCCCCCTGTATGAGAAACCGAATTCACAAGAAATTCCCTTATTTCACCGGCAAGAATACTCAATTTATCTATGCTTAATTTTTTAATATCTTCAGGAGAATTAATTTTTTCCAAATACACTTTAATCCCTCTTTTTCTACAGCAATTTATTGCACAATAAAGCAATAACTATGCCTAAAATTGCACCTGCCCCCACCTGAATGGGTGTGTGACCTATAAGCTCTTTAAGTTTTTCATCAATTTTGATATTCAAATTATCCATTAATTTATTAATAATAACTGCGTGAGAACCGGCTGCCCTTCTTACTCCTGCCGCATCATACATAACCACTACGGCAAGAACAAAGGCTATTGCAAATGCCGCCGAATCAAATCCCATATTAATTCCTACAGCCGTTGCCATGGAGCATACAAAGGAGCTGTGAGAACTTGGCATACCGCCTGATGCAAACATAAGCTCCCAATCAACTTTGCCTGTTGCCGCCAAGTCAAGAACCATTTTAATAAGCTGTGCCGCTGCCCACGAAATAATTGAAATTATAATAATTTTGTTATCTAAAAACTCTCGAATATATAACATATTATATCTGCCTTATTTCTCTCTGTTTATTAATTCCTCAGCATACCATGCAAGAAACTGTGCATTATCTCCAATATCCTTAATCATTTTAACCGCACCGGAGGAAAGAGTTTCATAATCCTGCTGTGCATTGTCAAGTCCATATAATGATACATAGGTCTGCTTTTCGTTTTTAATATCACTTAAAATAGGCTTTCCAAGTACATCACTTGTACTTGTTACATCAAGTATATCATCCTTTATCTGAAAAGCAATACCCATATTGTAGCCTATTTTCTCAAAACTTCTGACCGTATCACCGTCAGCTCCGCCAATCATTGCACCTGCCATTAAAGCTGATTTAATAAGTCCTCCGGTCTTGTTGTCATGAATAAACATAAGTGTTTTGTCATCAATCTTTTTTCCCTCGGATTCCACATCCACAACCTGACCTACAAGCATACCCTCACTGCCGCTGTAATTTGCTATAAGCTTTGCCGCCCTTGCAAGATTAATATCCTTTTTGGCACACACTGCATCAAGCATAACCTCAAAGGCGTAGGTCAAAAGACCGTCGCCTGAAAGTATGGCAAGAGCCTCATCAAACTGCTTATGACATGTAGGCTTGCCCCTTCTGAAATCATCATTGTCCATTGCAGGAAGATCATCGTGAATTAATGAATAGGTATGAATCATTTCAAGAGCACAGGCAAAAGGCAGTGCATCCTCAACCTTGCCCCCAACCGCCTCACAGGCTGATAACAAAAGAACAGGACGCAGTCTTTTTCCTCCTGCCATAACACTGTATCTCATAGCCTCATATAATCTTTCAGGATATTTAGGCTTTAGATAATTATCAAGAGCTTTATTTATTAATTCAATTCTATCACTTAAAATACTTTTGTAATCCATTTATTCTTCCCCCATATCAAAACTTCTTCTGCTGAATAAGCCTTCTGCGCTTTCCCTAAGCTCCGTTACCTGCTGTTCTGCCTTATTTAATACCTCTGAACAGTATAGGGATAACTCAACACCTTCTTTATAAAGCTTTACTGAATTTTCAAGACCCGTTTCATTATTTTCCATTAATTCAGCAATTTCCTCAAGTCTTGTTAAAGCCTCTTCAAAGCTTTTTTTCCTAGCCAAATTATTCACCTGCCTCAGTTATTATTGCTTTAATATTTCCCTTATTAAGTCTGATATTTATTTCTTCATCAATATTTACATCCTTTGCCGAAGTAACAATTTCACCATTTTTGTTATAGATAAGGGAATAACCTCTTTGCAGTATTCGCAAAGGAGATTTGTTTTCAATATTATCCATGCTGTTTTTAAGCAAAAGTTTGTTTTTATTTATATCGTTTGATAACCTGTCATAAATCCTGTTAAAAAGCTCTGTTACATATATCTGATTGTCAAACACGGTATTTGAAAAATTCTTTAAGCCATAGGTATTTACACAGTATTTATAACGGCTTAATAACTCTCCAAGCCTTGACTGAATATTCTTTGTTATTTTTGCATAAATATTTGCAACCCTGTCATTTATGGCATTTCCCTCAGGCACTGCTATTTCAGCCGCTGCCGAAGGTGTAGGTGCTCTCATATCCGCAATAAAATCAGCTATTGTGAAGTCTGTTTCGTGACCTACGGCAGATATTATGGGTATATCAGAGTCAAATATTGCCCTTGCAACAATTTCCTCATTAAATGCCCACAAGTCCTCTATAGAACCGCCGCCTCTTCCTACTATGATTGTATCCGCTTTCCCCCAGCGATTTACCATATCAATAGCTCTTACAATATCGGAAGCCGCATTTTCTCCCTGAACAAGTACAGGCACAATTACTATTTCAACATTGGGATTTCTTCTTCCTGTAACATTTATTATATCTCTTACCGCCGCACCTGTTGGTGAGGTAATAACAGCAACTGTCTTTGGCATTTCAGGTATAGGTTTTTTATACTTAGGTTCAAATACACCTGCTTTTTCAAGCCTTGCCTTAAGCTGTTCATAAGCAAGATATAAGGCACCTATTCCTGCAGGCTCCATACCTGTAACATAAAGCTGATACTGTCCCGTCTTTTCATAAAGAGAAATATAACCTCTCGCCACAACCTTCATACCGCTTTCAGGCATAAATTTAAGCCTTGCGGCATTGCTTCTGAACATAACGGAATTTATGGCAGCTCCGCTGTCCTTTAATGTAAAATACAGATGTCCACTGCCATGAGCCTTAAAATTTGAAATTTCAGCCTCAATATACAAGTCGGTAAGAAATATATCATTTTCAAGTATTTTTTTAATATAATTGTTTATCTGTGTTACAGTATAAACCTTCATATTTATTCAACATCCTTGCTTTTAACAATTTTTGACAATACAGCGTTAATAAATGCAGGTGCTTTATCACCGCTGAATATTTTTGCAAGCTCAACAGCCTCATTAACCGCAACGGCATCAGGAATTTCACTGTCAAAAATAATTTCATAAACACCTATTCTAAGTATTGCAAGATCAGTCTTTGCAAGTCTTGTAACACTCCAGCCCACGGCAAACCTGTCAATATATGAATCAATACTTTCAATATTTGCTAAAATCCCTCTGTATTCTCTTGATATAAAGTCACCTTCGTCCTTTTTAAAGCCTTCATATTCTTCAGTATAAATGTCAATGCTTTCCTTAACATCCATATCCAAATTAAACTCAGTCTGAAAAACCAAATTAAAAATATGCTTTCTGGCATCTCTTCTGCTCATTGTTGTCCACCCTTATAAATCTTTCTGTCTTTTATAATTTTGTCTATTATTTTTAATTATAACATATTATCTATTTTTTGCAATGTTTTATTAATTTTTAACATAAAAAAGTCCCTGCATACCAACACAGGGACTAATCATAACATATTTACTTTTTTAACGGTGTAATCCTTATTTTATCCGCACTTACACCTGTTTTTCTCTTAACTATATCTTCAATTTGGGCAATTTCCGCATCAGTAAGCTCTGACTTATCAACAACTACATCAACAGTATCATCATCAATTCTGACATATACCTCATTAAAGCCCTTTGCCTCAATCATTGCTTCCGCTGCAGTTTCCTTTTCTATTCTCTGCTGAATTTGAAGCATGGCAGTTGTTACCTCATTTTTCTTTTCGTTGTCAATATTTTCATTGTTGAGCATTTCATTTAACATATCCTTCTGCTTGTTCCTTGACTGCTCTCTTTCAAGCTTTGCCTGAACAAAATAAGAAGAATCATTTGATGAATTTACAAATACAGCCGTGCCCGCATCAGGATTTGCTGCTTCTCCCGTTGCTCCCTCCGTCTTTGCAGTAGTACCTTCAAGAGCGGCTTCCTCACCAAGTATTTCAGGATTTTCGTCACTGACAGCCACTTCATCAGGCACTGCCGCCAAATCTCCGTCATCTGTAAGCATTACCTCACTTACACTTCCGGGAGCTGAATCTATGTAGTTCAGATAACCTGCTGCTCCAATCATAACCACCAGAGCCGTAATAATAATGTGATTTTTTTTGATAGACATAATAACCTCCTATTTCATTTTTAGTACTTCTATTTTATGCTCATCAATTCCCAATAATGCCACAGTTCCTGCAATTAATTGTTTTTTAACATTTTCGATATTTCCTCCCTGAGCAACAATTATTACACCTTCCACCCTTGGCATATACTCTTTTAATACTACAGGCATTTTGTTGCCGTCATAAACCACCTCGCTTTTTGTATTGTTTTCCTTACCACTCTCCTTCTCATTAATATTGCTTTCCATATCGTAGGCAAGTATTTTTTCACCTGACTGATTATAATTAATAAGTACTTTTACCCTGCCTGCACCCTCTACCTGTGAAAGTATTTTTTCAAGATCACTGTTAATATCAGACACTGTTTCACTTTTAACCGATATTTCAGACTTAGTACCCATACCCATAAGCATAACTACACCTGCACATAACATACACACAATAATAAATACTGCTCTTTTATCCATTATTAATTTATTAATATTCATTTTTTCACCTCTTTATAATTAGGGAAATCGGCTCCATAACAATAGCCGTAAGCATAGCCCCCATAATCAGCTTAACATATTTTTTGTAGCTGTTATCAGGCATAATTAAATCAATGTAAGCAGCCATAACCACAAATACACCTATTTTTTCTGCATAGCTCTTAATCATTTCCATTTAAAACACCCCGCAAAGAATAATTGCACAAGCTATTACAAACATTGTGCTTATTATAAACAGTGCAGATAAAATCATAAAATTGCCTTCACCCAATGCATCTATTATTTCAATTGTTTGTTTGTCACAAACAGGCTCAAGTACTGCTGCAATCAGTTTAAACATAAAAGCAGTAATTCCAATATGAATAACAGGCACAAGACTTACAATTATTATAACTATAATAATAATAAGTCCCACACCGCTTGATATTGAGCCTATGGTATTAAGAGCAATATCACTTGCGCCTCCAATAACATCCCCCACAACAGGCACCATTTTAACAAGGGATTTAAGAGAACCTCCCACACTCTTGTTTATAGCTCCGCCGCTTAATTTTTCAACAGATAATAAAAATACAAATATGTATGCCCCCGCTTTAAGTCCAAGCCTTGTGCCTGACATAAAAAGCTCCGACAGCTTATCAAGAAGCTGTTTGCCTGAAAGTATGTTTAATATCCTTAAAAGTGTAGATATAACAAGCAAAGGTACAATTAATGTATTTATCCCCGTACCAATTATACCGGCAGCACCGGCAATTATTCCGCCTCCTCCCGCGGCAGCAGGGTTTCCAAGAGCAGTAAGAAGCATTATCATAAAAGGTACTGCGCTGTTTACAATATCCGTCACATTTTGAGCGGTATTTTGTAAAAGCTCAATGGAATTTTTAAATGATGCCGCAGCAGTGCCTATTATCATTACCTGACCTATTAATGATACAAGTCCCGAAACCGATTTATCCCTAATATCAGCGGCAGCAATATTGATTATTGATGAAATTATGCTTATTACAATAATCGCCTTTATGTAAAGGCTGCCGTCAAAAAGATTTTTCTTAAAAGCATCGGCAATTTCGGATTTTATTATTTCTATTACATTTTTTCCTTCCATAAATGACTTTATAAGCTCATTAAATGATAAATCGGCCTTTTCCTCAACGGTTTCCTCCAAAGTATCAAAATCAAATTCAATGCTTTCCTCTCCTCTTGCATTGCAGCTAAAAAAAAGAGTAATCAAAACAATAAATAATATTTTTTTCACACTATAAACCCCAGCATTTCTTCTATAAGTTCATTAATTACCGTCATAGCATTTATAAGTATAATTACCTTTCCTCCAAGCTCAATTTTATCAGCTATGCTGTTCTGTCCGAAATCTCTGCATATTTGTGATGAAAACATAGAAATATAGGCAATGGCAAGAGCCTTAAGCATAACTGTAACATAGCTGCTTTTTATACCTATGTCCTGTCCTATGTCCACAAAATTATTAAATATGTCATACAAAGCAGGCAAAAGCATAAAAAGCAGCACTATTCCCGTAGCTATTGATATAAAAAATCCATAGCCCTTCTCATTTTTTAATGCAGTGGCAAGTATAGCACCTATTAAGCCTATAATGCCTATTTTAACAACATCCATAACTCCACCTACAATCTGAACAGAGTCTGAACTTCGCTGAACAAATCGCTTATGTACTGAATTATCCAATATAGCACAACCACAAGACCTGCAAGAGTTGTCAGCATAGCCTGTTCGTCCCTGCCTGCCCTTGACAATACCTGATTCATAACAGAAACAAGTATTCCCACTGCCGCTATTTTAAAAACAATATTTATATCCATTTTCAATCCTCCTATACCAAAAGAAGAACTATGAATAAGCCCACCGTTATACTTACACTTCTGTATACCTTTTTATCCTTTTCAAGCTTTTGGACTATTATGCTTTCCTGTGAATTTATGTAGTCAACAGCATTTGAAACATAATTTTTCTGCAAGTCAATATCACCTTTTGAAAAGCCCTCTCCCAAAACCGACAGCCTGTCTATATCTTCTGAGGTCATATAACAGTTACCCCCATTTTCTTCAAAAGCATATTTCCACGCCGTTTTTATACCATTGTTATTTTTGACTGCATTATATACGGCACTTAATATTTCATTATCTTCAATATTTACCGCACCTTTAAGGGCATCGCAAAATGTTGCTCTGTTATGTTCAAGCTCCGACATTATTTTTGTAACAGCCTCCTTAAAGTACAAAAGCTCATCAAGTCTTAGCTTTTCCCTTATTGACAGTCTGTAACCTGCCATAAAACAGGCTGCAAGCACCAACACGCCGCCTATAAGCTTCCCTGCCATATTACATTCAACTCCTTATTGCATATTTTTTCCACTCTGTTATTTCCAAAATTCTTATTTAAAAAAATATAGGTATCAAATACCCTGTTCTTAACAAGCCCCGAAATTTCTGTTTTATTAAGTATATCCTCTGTATTAAAGGAATGAACAGTTGAAAGTATTGAAACGCCGCAGTTCATTGCACGTCGTATTGCTTCAATATCCTCCTGTCCGCCTATTTCATCAACAGCTATAACATCAGGTGCCATTGCCCTTAACACCATTTCAAAGCCCTTCGCCTTACTTACATTCACCATTACATCTGTTCTTTCTCCCAAGTCGAGCTGACTTTCTCCCATATATGTACCGCTTATTTCGTTTCTTTCATCTATGACCGATATATTTCTTCCGCTGTTACTCCATATTCTCACAAGGTCACGCAGAAAAGTTGTTTTGCCTCCTCCCGGAGGAGAAATTATAAGAGTATTTCCCTTTATGTAATCAATAACTTCTTTGCAGCACCCTTTTATTTCTCTTGCTATTCTTATATTCATAGCACTTATGTTTTTTATATTTTCTACAACACCTCTGTCTTCTATAACCGTACCCGTTATTCCAATTCTGTAGCCGCCTTCAACAGTAATATAACCGCAGTTTATTTCCTCCTTAAAAGCATAAGGCGAATACTGCGTAATCCGACCGTAAATATCATCTATATCCTGACGGGTTACTTCATAAGAAAGCCTGTCCTCTTTATTGCAATATTTTATTCTTATATTTCTGCCAAGTCTTAGCCTTATTTCCTCAGCTGAATTAATATTACAGCCAAGAACGGACTTTCTTACGCTTTCACACAAATATTTTCTGCACATTTCATATACCCTCATTTGTACCACCTCAATAGTATATATGAAAGACCTGTCCCTATTATTACAATAAAAAAAGCCTATTGACAACAGGCTTTTATTACAATCCAAATATATCTTTTAAAATTTCATTGGGTGACATATTTCCGTATCCTTCCTCATCTTTTAACACAGACCAGCTAAATTTATCATAATGGGTTAAATAAGATGTATCCCTTGAATTTTCAGGGTATCTGTCATACCATTCACCGAAAAATATTTTCATATATTTTTCGGCAAGATTAACAGCTTCAGAATTTTTATTTCCATTATAAGTAAAGGTTCCGCTCAACTGAACTCCCGGAGGGCTTGAATGTAAAAGCAGCGTACTGCCGTCACTGCATTTGCCAAGAGAAATATAGACGTGCTTACAGCAGCTGCAATTACTGCACATTATATCCCCTGCCTTAATATCTTTAACATCTTCCCTTGATGTTACTTTGCCGTAACCTATTTTGGAAAGCATTGTGCCCATTTTATAAGAATTT
>DBGCRA010000099.1:0-3751 GCA_048359195.1 Candidatus Gallispira sp. | reverse complement strand
TTTTTTGCATTGTGTATCATTATAAGTGTTACAGACAATAATAATTTTGATACATCCGATGAAATTAATATGCCTGAGTCCTTCACTACTGAAACTGCAGTAGAAGTAACAGAAGCTTCAGCCGAAAAAATACCGGAAATAACATCGGAAATTATAACCACAACATCAAGTAGCGAAAACAATATTTCTTCAACAGATAACATTGTATACATAGGTGCAACAGGTACAAAATATCATAAACAAAGCTGTTCAACACTAAAAGGAAATGGAACGGCAGTTACGTTAGATGAAGCTTTATCTCAAGGCAGAGAGCCTTGTAAAAAGTGTAAGCCGTAATAAGATAATTGTTGTTTGTAAAATATTAAGTCTGCCACATTATAATTAGTCATCTATAATTTCTAAGATAGTGTAAACAATTCTGACAATTCTATAATTATAAAAAGGGTGGATAAATCCACCCTTTAATTTTTATTAAAATTCAATTTCTGAATAATTCTTAGTTGTTAAATTTGTCTGAGTTGTTACAACGCTAAGAGAAATAACGTCTTTTGCCTCATAAGAGGTAATATTTAATTCAGGTTTTGTATAATTTTTCATATTTATCTACCTCCTATTAATTTAACTTAGTTGTAAAGTCAAAGCTAGCACCATTTGCTCCAATCACACCAACTGCATAAATGTAATCAGCACCAAGCTCGCCGGCTGTAATTAAGTGACCATCAATAACAACCTGCTCAAATACAGTCTCTGTACTATCAGTAAAATTACCAATAACTACATCAAGTGAATCACTTGCTAAATCTGCAGCTGAAACTGTAGCAATAGCATAAGAGTTAACAGTATCAGCAAAAACGTTGCCGCCTGTAGCTGTAGTTAAACCGCTACCGATTACTACATTAATGCTATAGAAATTACAAGCTTCTGATGGACAAGCAATATAGTATGTATCAGCCTTTGGTAAAGTAATTAAATCAGACTGAACACACTCTGAACCTACTACAGAATTAGTAGCAATAACAGTACCGTCAGATGCATATACTCTATAATCTCTAGTGCTAGTAGAATTACCTGCCATAGCAACTACCTGAAGAGTACCTGCACCTGCTGTTGTAAACATAATAGCTCTGTTAGAAGGTACACCATTTGATAATGTTGTCTTACCATTAGCTCTAAATCTGAATTCATAATCACCTAAACCTTCAACAGATTGTGTACTTGAATCAGCAGAAATACCATTTAATAATGTAAAATAATCACTGACTACTCTATCAGCTGTTAAAGCATCAAACTTACTATCAGCGATTAAAGTTGCCTTGTCATCAATTACACCGGCAACAACAACCTCTTCAAACCAGTCATCAGTTGGCTTTACAACTACATTAGTACCTGTAACAGTAACACCATCAGTTGCATCAGTAATGTTTTTATACTCATCCTTTAACATATAATCGCTACCTGTATAAGATAAAGTATTAGATAAAGATGTTGCTGTATCTGAACCCAAAGCTAAACCTGAAGGATCAACATTTACTAAACCTGTTGTATCCAAATCCCAGTTATATGTAGTTACTTCACCTGCAACATACTCAAGACCAACAAAGACAATATTAGATGCAAGGTCAATTGTAAATGAACCTCCTGCTTCACAAGAAACATTATAACCGGTTACAGTATATGCAGCTGCTGTAGTTGCAACTGCAATGCCATTTAACTTAAAATTCTTTGTACCGTCATGATAAACATAAACAGTTGCTGTACCTGAATTTACAGGAGTAACTGTAATCGTTCTATCGCCTCCTGCCAACATTTCGTAATCAAAGCTTGTACTATTAACACAACTCTTATAAGTACCTATAGGACCTGGTGTAAATGTTTTAGTTTTACTTGTAATTTCAGCAGTGTATACACCGTTCTCTGATACTGGATTAACATCAGGCTTGATCTTACTACCGGTGGAAGTTGGATAGAAATCTTTAGCACTAAGCACAAAATCACCATCAGCAGCACTGGCAGTTGTTGCCATTCCTATAGTCATACCTGCTACTGCCATAACTGTAGCCAAAGCAGAACTAAGGAATCTTTTAAAAACTTTTTTCATTAAAATTTCCTCCTTTTAATAATGGAATATAGGATAACACCTATTTAATAACAATTTTATTATACTAAAATTTGTTAATTTTTTCAATACCAATAAATAAACCAAGTAATTTTTGTTTATTTTGTACAATATTTCCGGTTTTTTTTAGTTAAAATAGTACAATCATTTCATCAATCTTCAATGGATTTCTCTATTACCTCCCACAACTCATCTCTTCCCGATTTAGTTTCACTGCTGAAAGGAATAAGTATATCCTCTTTATCAAGATTTAAAGATTTTCTAAGCATTGATATGTGCTTTGGCAGCCGGCTTCTCTTCAACTTATCAGACTTTGTGGCAACAATTATAATTTTATAGCCATAATGTCTTAACCAATCATACATCATTCTGTCATTTTCTCCCGGTTCATGCCTAATATCTATAAGAAGAATAATGGCTCTTAAGGTTTCTCTTTTTAAAAGATAATCCTCAATCATTTTCCCCCACTTTGCTATTTCTGTCTTTGGAGCCTTAGCATAGCCATAGCCCGGCAAATCCACAAAATACAGCTTGTCTTCTACGTTATAAAAATTAATTGTCCTTGTCTTTCCCGGATTCTGACTCGTTCTTGCAATAGCCTTTCTGTAAACCATTGAATTTATAAGAGAGCTTTTGCCAACATTTGACTTGCCTGCAAAAGCAATCTCTGCCATACCCTTTGTAGGATACTGGAGCGGCTTAACGGCAACTGCCTCCAATGATACATTATTAACTTTCATTATTTACCTCCAAATATATTTCAGCTTTAATTTTTCTGCTATTTTAATGTACTATACATTCAATTTATTGTCAAGTTATGAAATTTTTGAATTTTTAATTAAATTTTAATCTAATTTATATAATTTATTAATATTTATATATTATTATAAAGATGAGCTGAGGTTTTTGCCCCTAATTCTTTCCTCAGCTTTACGCCAGAGTCTTTTGTAACTCCTCTTTTGTGACTCTGGCTTTTTTTATGCTCAAAAGCAGCCGCATTAAGCAGCTGCTTTTCTATTTCTTATTACCAAAAACATTGTTACCAAAATATAAATAATTATCGTACCTAAAGCAAATAAATTTCTGTATAAATAATAATTTTCGCTTTCAAGTATACTTTTCACAGGCAAACTAATACCTATAACATAACTTTTGTCATATATTTCAACATTATTCCATGTTACCATTTCCAAACCGTAATCATTATTTTTTGTTAAAAACTCTGTACCCTCTTCCCTAAATATAAAATTGGTTATATCATCGGCAAGATTAGTACCGCTTTCCTGAGAATAATCATTAAACAGCTCTCTTGTAGTAGAATCTTTGTACAACTTAGTTGTTTCAATATTAATTTCATATACAACCAAATTATCTCTGTATACAAAACCGTAACCATCATTTAAATCAAACATTCCGTCTAATATTTCAGGATTTTCAATATTTTCAGAAGGTAAATTTTCAAATTTTTCTCTTATTGCACCAAGAACTTTATATGAGTGGCTTTTATAATACTCGGTAACACTATCATATATCTTAATACAAAACAAATAATTAACTGATATACCGACAAATATATATATTAAAGAAAATATAACCAAAATATGCTGCTTATTCATTTCTGTCACCTCATCAAAA
>DBGCRA010000098.1:0-12909 GCA_048359195.1 Candidatus Gallispira sp. | reverse complement strand
TCGCTCTTTTTTTCAATGGAATACGCATTTTCCATAAGCTCATTTTCACTTATACCTCCAACAGGTATAATATCTGTCACCTTAGGTTCGCCCATTGTTATAGTTCCTGTTTTATCAAGAGCAACAATATTTACCTTTCCTGCCTCCTCAAGAGATACAGCAGTTTTAAAAAGTATACCGTTTTTTGCACCCATACCATTACCAACCATAATAGCAACAGGTGTTGCAAGACCTAAAGCACATGGACAGCTTATAACAAGTACTGAAATACCTCTTGCAAGAGCAAAGCCTATGCTTTCACCGAGCAAAAGCCAGATTATAATTGTAATAACAGCTATCGTTATAACAGCAGGTACAAAAATACCCGATACCTTATCAGCTACCTTTGCAATAGGTGCTTTTGTAGCAGCCGCGTCACTTACCATTTTAATAATTTGTGATAATGTGGTGTCCTCACCAACTCTTGTAGCCTCACACTTTATAAAGCCTGACTGATTTATTGTTGCTGCCGATACCATATCCCCCTCTGTTTTGTCAATCGGTATACTTTCACCTGTTAAAGCAGACTCATTTACAGCACTGCTTCCAGAAATTATAACACCGTCAACAGGAATGTTTTCACCGGGCTTTACAACAAAAATATCGCCCTTTTCAACCTGTTCTATTGCAACCTCTGTTTCAATACCGTTTTTAACTATAACTGCGGTTTTAGGTGCAAGCTTCATCAGACCTTTTAAAGCATCCGTTGTTTTTCCCTTTGACATAGCCTCAAGCATTTTACCAACAGTAATAAGTGCCAAAATCATTGCCGCAGACTCAAAATAAAGTTCGTGCATATAATGCATTGCCGCATCAGCTCCGCCATTTACCTGGGCATATGTCATTGCGAAGAGTGCATAAACACTGTATACAAATGAAGCTCCCGAACCTAATGCAACAAGAGTATCCATATTTGGCGCTCTGTGCCAAAGACATTTAAAACCGCTTATAAAAAATTTCTGATTAATAACCATAACTGCTATAGTCAATAAAAGCTGAACAAGACCCATAGCAACATGATTGTCATCAAAGAAACTGGGTAAAGGCCAGCCCCACATCATATGCCCCATTGAAAAATACATTAACACTATTAAAAATGCTATAGATGTAATTAACCTTTTCTTTAGAATTGGAGTTTCTTTATCAGCAAGAGCATCTTCACTCCTGTTTTCCATTTTAACTGCCCCTTTTAATTCAGCCCCATAACCAGCTGCCTCAACAGCAGATATTATTTCCTTTGGTGATGCACTGCCCTCAACTCCCATTGAATTTGTAAGAAGACTGACTGAGCAGGAGGTTACACCCTCTACTTTTGATACTGCCTTTTCAACTCTGGCACTGCAAGCGGCACAGCTCATACCCGTTACTCTATATTGCTCCATATTCTCTACCCTCCTATTTCATTAACTTCTGTAAAGTAGTTACCAATTCGTCAATAATTTCATTATTGCCCTCTCTTATATTATTAGCAACACAGGTCTTTATATGATTTGCAAGCAATTCTTTATTAAAAGCGTTAAGAGCTGCATTAGCTGCGGCTACCTGAATTAAAATATCGGTACAATAGGCATTTTTTTCAACCATACCCTTAATTCCTCTAATCTGACCTTCTATACGATTAAGCCTGTTTATAAGAGATTTATATTCTTCCGGTGAACGCTCCTTTGTCTTGTGACAGCACTCAACCAAACAATCCTTAGCCTTATTACAACATTCATTTTTCATATAATTTACCTGCCTTTCAATATATATAATATACCCCTACAGGGTATTTGTCAAGCTTTTTTGCAAAAAAAATATCCTATCTTATACAGATAGGACATTTCATTATTTTATACAACCTGTTTACCCTTCCATTTTCCGCTTTTATATCTTATTACAAAGAAAAATGCTCTTACACACCAGTCCATAATCATTGCAACCCATACGCCAAATACACCCAAGCCCAAGAACTGACCGATTATATAGCTGAATATTACTCTGCATATCCACATTGATATAATTGATGTAATCATACTATATTTTACATCACCTGCTGCTCTGAATACATTAGGCAATACAAAAGCAAGAGGCCATATTATCATTGCACATGTACCGTGAAGCAGTAATATATGTGTTGCAGATGTTGATGCCATTTCAGACAAATTATAAATTTTCATAATAAGGGGTAACATAGCAAATGTTAATGAGGCAGAAATAATTATGCCGATATATGCAAATATATGAAGCTTAATTGTATAGTATTTTGCCTGTTCATAATCACCTGCACCAACACATCTGGATATAACGGTAACCATTGCAAGTCCCGTAGCAATTCCTGCCACATTCTGAAAAGAAGCAATAATATTGCTTACTGCATTAGCGGCTATTGCATAAGTACCAAATGTTGACACAAGGCTTAACACAAGTATTTTACCAAGCTGGAACATACTGTTTTCCATACCGTTAGGCACACCAATATAAAGTATTCTCTTTACCATATCCCATCTTACTTTATATTTAAGGCTTTTCTTAATATGGAGCTGCAAGTTCTGATTACATACAAGAACCGTTATTACAATACCTGCAAAAATTCTTGACACAAGAGTTGGTATTGCTACACCCTCTGTTCCGCATTTAAAACCATATATTAATATTGCATTACCGACTACATTAATAATATTCATCATTATGGATACCTTCATGGAAATATTTGAATTACCCATTGATCTGAATATGGCAGCACCACAGTTATATAAGGCAATAAAAGGTATTGATGCCGTTACAATAAGAATATATGTATTGGCATGACCTTCAACATCGGCGTCAATTTGTCCAAAAACTCCATGAAGTATAAGATTTTTACACAAATACACCAATACCATTATAACAACAGAAATTATTGTTACAAACCACACAAGCTGATTTGATGCTTCACAGGCATTTTCCTGATCCTTTAAGCCTAAATATTGCCCTGCCACAACAGCTCCTCCTGTTGCCAGTGCCGCAAAAACCTGAATCAACAGCACAAAACAACTGTCTACAAGAGATACGCCCGATACCGCAGATTCACCTACCGATGCTATCATTATTGAATCGGCAAGACCAACCAAAATAGCTAAAAGCTGTTCAATAATCAACGGTACAAGTAACGCCACTAAATCTTTACCTGAAAATAAATATTTGCTTGTATCTTTTTTTACTCTCATAAATATCAACTCCCAAAAGAGCATTATACACTCCTTACACAAATTTTACAAGAGTATTTTTAATAAAAAACAGAGGCATTAATACCTCTGTTAAATTTGTTTATTCTTTATATATATCTGTCATAACGGTATTGCTCAATAACAGTATCTCCCAACAGCGTAATTGCCTTTGTGGGACATAAACTAATACAGCGATAACACATAGTACAACGGTTTCTTGCAGTTGCCCTGCCATTCTTTAAATCAAGGTTTTCCATAGGACACAAATTGGTACATAGCCCGCAGCCCGTACAGGCATTACTGATTTTTAACTTGTCGGAATAGTCCTTTGTTTTGCTGTAGTACCAAAAACGCTGACCAATTAAACCCGCTAATCTGTCATAAAAATACAAGCCGTCCTTTGGGTATTTGCCATTACGGATTTTTTCTGCACATTTTTCAATTTTTCTGTCAGCCCTCTTTATAATTGCCATATCTTTTTCAACAGATTTTTTCAGCAATTTGATATCACATACAGAATCGGGCATATGTATATGCAGACCTCCCACAACTCTGGAACCGTATTTTTTCAATAATCGTGCTGAACAACCTGCTCCATCTCCGCTAAACAGTCCCATTGTGACAACACAAAGTATTTCTTTATCCTTCCAAAGCTCAGAATGATTTTTAATAAAATCCATTATCATAAAAGGAGCATTTGAAAATTGAACAGGATATCCCAAAACAATAAAGTTATGCTGTGACAGTAAATTTGCTGTTTCCTTCCCCTCAATAGGGATTGTCTGTGCGTTTTTATCCAAGAGATGTACCAGCTTTTGAACGCAATGCTTTGTATTTCCTGTTCCGCTTAAATATACACCTATCATATTTTTCTCTTCCATACGGCAATTTATTTATAAAATTCAATAAGCTGCTTAAAACTGTCAAGTGAATTTTCAACAGTAGACTTATCTACACAATAGGCTATTCTGAAATATCCGGGGCAGGCAAAGTTAGAGCCCGGTACAATAATAAGTCTAAATTCCTTTGCCTTCTTGCAAAATTTCTTATCATCAGCAATAGGACACTTAGGAAACATATAGAAAGTACCTTTAGGTTCAACACACTCATAACCCATTTCAATAAGTGCCTTATATAAAATATTCTTGTTTTCCTCATATACAGATAAGTCAGCAGTCTGTCCAATAACTCTCTTTATAACCTTTTGCTGTAAAGTCGGAGCATTTACAAAGCCCAGTATTCTGTTAGCCACAACCATTGCACCAATAACTTCATCAAAATCATCAAGCTCACTTGGTATAACAAGATAACCAATTCTTTCTCCCGGAAGAGATAAGCTTTTTGAAAAAGAATAGCCTACAACTGTATTCTTATAATATTTTGTTACATAAGGAATTTCTAAGCCATTAAAGGCAATTTCTCTGTAAGGCTCATCACTGAATAAATAAATGGATGTACCAAATTCAGCCTGTTTCTTTTCAAGAATTTCAGCCATTTTCTTTATATCATCTTCAGTATACACCGCACCTGTAGGATTGTTTGGACTGTTAATGATTACGCACTTGGTTTTGGCAGTAATCTTACTTTCAAAATCGGTAAAGTTAATTGCAAATCTTTCAAGGTCAGCATTTACCATAACCTTAACACCGTCAAAATTGCTTATGTAATTATCATACTCACCAAAATAAGGAGCAATAACCATAACCTCGTCGCCGGGATTAATTATTGCCTTTAATGTAACGTTAATACCTCCCGCAGCGCCAACAGTCATTATAATATTTTCAACACCTAAATTTGTACCGTGAGTTTTGTTAGTATAATCAGCCACAGCCTGTCTTACATCTTCAAAGCCTGCATTATTGGGATAACCGTGAAGCTCCATTTCAGGCTCATTTTCTGCAAGGTCAATAATTGCCTCTTTTACACAGGCAGGCGGTACTATAGACGGATTACCAAGAGAAAAGTCATAAATATTCTCCTTACCATACTTTGCAGCCATAATTTTGCCTTCTTCAAACATAGCTCTTATAGCTGAACCATTTTTAACAAGAACCTTCATTTTTTCTGAAATCATTTCCTAAACCCTCCTTATAATTTATATATATAATACACCTTTTAGCAAAATAATTCAACATCTTTTTAATCCTATGAGGCTGTTGCAAAATAGGAAACTATTTTGCAATAGTTTTTTTATATATATTTAATAAATAATATAAAGGTGCTGTAGTTTTACAAATTATAAAACTACAGCACCTTTCCCATTAAGTAAATTATAAAGTTTTAATTGTATCCATAATATAATCGGCTAATTCAGCACTTGTACAGCCGTCATCGTGACCTGTAATCTGAATTTTCTTTTCTGTCTGAGTACAGATATCAAGAGCCTTATCAAGTTTTTCAGCCTTATCGCCATAACCGATGTGCGCTAAAAGCATACTTGCTGCTCTGATAATTGAGCAAGGATCAGCATATTTATCTCTGCCCTCCTCAACCATTCTTGGAGCTGAACCGTGAATTGCTTCAAACATAGCATACTTTTTACCCATATTAATAGAGCCTGCAGTGCCTACACCGCCCTGGAACTCAGCAGCCTCGTCAGTAATAATATCACCGTAAAGATTAGGAAGAACAACAACCTTAAAGCCTTGTCTTCTCTTAGTGTCAATTAACTTAGCTGTCATAATATCAATGTACCAGTCATCAGTTTCAATATCAGGATATTCCTTGGCAATTTCCTTAAATGTATTTAAGAACTTACCATCAGTTGTTTTAATAATATTAGCCTTAGTTACACAGGTAACCTTACCCTTGTTATTCTTCTTGGCATAATCAAAGGCAGCTCTTATAATTCTTTCTGTACCGTCAGTAGTTGCTACAGTAAAATCAAATGCCAAGTCCTCATCTACCTCAAAGCCTTTGGAGCCTAATGTATAGCTGCCCTCAGTATTCTCTCTGTAGAAAGTCCAGTCAATACCTTCTTCGGGAATCCTAACAGGTCTTACGTTGGCAAAAAGATCCAATTCCTTTCTCATTGCAACATTGGCAGACTCAATATTAACCTTGTCACCGGCTCTTGGTGTAGTTGTAGGTCCCTTTAATATAACAGGACATTCCTTTAATTCAACCAACACATCATCAGGAATAGCCTTACCGGCTGCAATTCTGTTTTCAATAGTAAGTCCGTCAATTACCTTAAACTCAACCTTGCCTGACTTGACCTCATCAGCCAATAAAAATTCAAGTATTCTCTGTGCCTGTGCAGTAATTGCAGGACCAATACCGTCACCGCCGCAAATACCAATCTTAATAACAGGAAGTGTTGAAAAATCTATAAATTCCTTGTCTTCTTTCATCTTTTCAACTCTGGCAAGCTGTTCTTCAATTAACTTGCCGAATTTTTCCTTTGCTGCTTCAATTTTATTCATTTTTCATTTCTCCTTTGTTTAGTAATTTTTATTTGTTTCATTAAGGTAGTTTTCCATTTCAGTGTTAGCAAGCTTAGCAAGCTCCATATCGCTTATCTGAGTAACTCTGCCCTCATCATACTGCTTATCTACCCATTCCTTAATTCGTAGTACAACAGGGTGCTGTTTACCGATTTTTTTGTCACCCTCGTATCTGAAATAATTATTAATCCAATGAGCAATACCTGCAAGTCCCGAAGTTTTGCCAACAGCAATCTTAACAGGTCGCTTAAGTAAAAGCTCTGTATTAAATATATTGTAAATTTCCTCATTTTTAAGAATACCGTCAGCATGAATTCCTGCTCTTGTAAGATTAAAGTTTTCACCAACAAAAGGCGTCATGGGAGGAATATCATATCCTATTTCTTTTCTGTAATAATCAGCAAGCTCTGTTATTATGGTAGTATCCATACCGTCAAGAGTACCCCTTAGCTGTGCATACTCAAATACCATGGCTTCAAGAGGAGTATTACCAGTTCTTTCACCAATACCGAAAAGTGATGTATTAACACCGCAGCAGCCATATAACCAAGCAGTAGTTGCATTAGTTACAGCTCTGTAGAAGTCATTGTGACCATGCCATTCAAGCAAATGATTAGGTACACCTGCATAATGGTGCAAGCCATATATAATACCTGATACACTTCTTGGCAGAACAGTACCGGTAGTATTAATACCATATCCCATAGTATCACAGGCTCTTATCTTAATAGGCACACCCGTTTCTTCATAAAGCTTCATAAGCTCGGAAGCAAAAGGAACAACAAAACCATAAAAATCAGCTCTTGTAATATCCTCAAAGTGACATCTTGGCTTAATACCCGTTTCAATACACTGACGTATTATTGAAAGGTAATGCTCCATTATTTCACTACGTTTCATATTCATTTTATAGAATATGTGATAATCTGAACAGCTTACAAGAATACCGGTTTCCTTAACACCTATAGACTTAACAAGCTCAAAGTCTTTTTTATTGGCTCTTATCCATGTAGTAACCTCAGGAAATCTGTAGTCCATTTCAAGACATTTATATACAGCATCCTGATCTTTTTTTGAATAGACAAAAAATTCACTCTGTCTTATAATACCTTTTGGTCCGCCTAATCTATGTAACTGTTTATAAATATACTCCATCTGCTTTACGGTATAAGGCTCGCGTGACTGCTGACCATCTCTGAAAGTAGTGTCTGTAATCCATATTTCATCCGGCACATCCATAGGCACAATTCTGTGATTAAATGCGATTTTGGGAACTTCATCGTAACTGTATAAATTATCATAAAGGTTTGGTTCATCTACATCCTGCAATGGATAAACCGATTCACGTCTTTCTATAACATTTGTCTTTGGATTAAAAATAAACATTCCGGCTGCACCTCCATACTATTTATAATATCACATTTAAGAGAATTGTCAACCTTTATGAACCATTTTTTGCATAATTTTTTTAATAAATTGCATTTTTTTTATCTTTTTAAATGATTTTATTAGATTTAACATTATTTTTTGAATTTTTTTAACAAAAATACTTCATTTTTTAAATTCCCAAAACACTTAAAAGCATTTTTATCTGTCTTTTTTCGTTTTCATTCATATTTTCCATAACAGCATCAAGCATTGCCTTTTTTTCATCGGAAGTAAATGTTATACCTTTGGGCAATGACTGCAGAAATGCTATAATCATAGCAAGCTTTTCATCATAGGTCTTGTTTTTCATATTTTCACTAAGACTTACAAATGCTTTTTTGGTATTATGATCCAAGCAGTCAAATGCCTTGTCATTTAAAATATTACTGTTCATTTCCTCTTAATCCCTCCACAATGTCATTTATTTCCATAACCTTTACAAATACATCGACCATTTTTTGTTTTCTCGTATCAAGCTCGGGACGTATAGCCATTAACATCTGTTTTTTTATGCCGTTATTGTTCCCTCCTGAACCGGACATAGCTCTGAAATTATTTACAAGCTTATCTATTTCCATAAGCTTTACCATTAAACCAATGTTTTTCTGATAAGGCATATCAAGAAAAGGTATTGCTTCCTTTATCCTTCTTAACGCCGTATTGCCATCCATTTTTTCAACTATCTCATTTGAAGGCAAATCCTTTGATTGATTATTTTCAGCATTGCTGTTTGTGTTAGCATTGTTCAGATTATTCATTAATTTCATTACAGATAATATTTTCTCTAACTGAGAAGCATCTATGTTCATATTGTTGTTTTCTTCCATATTTAATCACCTCAGAACATTATATGCAGTAAAAAAAAATAAATCCCAATTAAAGGGATTTATTTTAATATTAAAATTTCAGATTATTAACAGTATTACTCTTTTTAAAATTTACACTGTTGTAATTTCCGGATACCAATACCATATTTAAAGTTTCATTTTTAAAGGAAATAATTTTAATACTTGGTTTACAATACTTAATCATATTAATTACCTCCCATTCCAATATTTAAAACACTTGTCACATAATACTTAAATATACTGCTTTCCTCTGAATCCATTGTAACAGCTTCACCTCTTAAAGCAATATTTCCGTCATTTGAAGTATTTATATACTGTACATCAAAGGCAATATACTGTTGTGACTCATCTGTATATCTGTAATTTGTTATATTTTTACTTTCATCATTTACAATAACATTAACTTCTTCCAAATATTCTGCATATTCAGGATTGCCGCCTAACTTATCTGTATCAATCACCACTGTAAAGGTATTGTTTTCCGTATCAAAATCGTTTATTGCAACAGAATTGTCTTCAGTTATGTATTTTCTTTGAATACTACTGTTATTTTCGGCAATAAATGTATCTGCATAGGAATTTTCATATACATAAACACAGCTTAAATTATCGCAATTAAGGAACACATTACTTCCAATAGAAGTAATATTCTTAGGTATTTCTACACTTTGCAGACTTGTACAACCAAAAAATGTATTGTCATTTATTACAGTTACATTATCAGGTATTACAACTCTTTTAAGTGATGAACAGTAACCAAAAGCACCAAGACTAATAGTATTTACACTTTGGGGAATTTCAATACTTTCAAGACCTGTACACTTATAAAATGCCTGTTGTCCTATTGTCGTAAGCTCCTTGGGCAGGTCAATACTTTTCATATTTTGACAATATGCAAAGGCACCTAAACCCATTGTCTTAACCGTTTCCGGAATTTCAATATTACTTAAAGCAGAACATCCAAAAAATGTTCGATCTGAAATATCGGTTATACCATAAGGCAGCTTTACATTATCCAGTATATAGCAATAACCAAAAGCGCCTAACCCTATTGATGTTACTGTTGATGGAATATTGATACTTTCTAATGTATCACATCTGTAAAAAGCTGTTTCACCTATTGTTTCAAGACCTTCAGCCAATGTTATATTTTTAAGCCCTAAACAATAGGCAAAAGCATTCTTGCAAATTTGCGTAGTTTTTGAAAGATCAATATTGTCAAGAACGTCACAATAAGCAAAGGCTCCATCTCCTATATACTCCACATTTTCACAGTTTATATCTGTTAATAGACTACAGCCATAGAAGGAATACCACTCTAAGTTTTTCACACTTGATGCCAATGTTACCTTTGTAAGATATTTACAGTTAACAAAGCCTTGGTAAGACACATTGTTAATTCCATCTTCAATAACAATTTCCTTTATACTATCTTTATTACTATACCAAGGTGCACTGGAATAGCTAGTGTAACTGTTCATATATCCTGTACCACTTACAGTAAGTATTCCGTCTGAAGTAAGCGTAAAAGTAACAGCATCACCATTGTAGCCACAGTTTCCGCTTGCCAGAATATCTGCATCTGCAGCTAATGCTGCTGTACAGGAAAGCAAAAGCATAATAATGACGGTAATAATGACACCTATTCCTTTTTTTATTAATGTTATCATAATTAACATCTCCTTTTTAATGATTATGGACATATAATATCAATTTAAAATTAAGAACACAAGCAAATCGTCATAAGCGGTACTTTAACGTCACAAGCGGTAAAATTTACAGTGTGAATTTTGTTTTGACTATGATATACTTAAACAGTGGAGGTGATTATTTGAATATTGCTATAATAGATGATATGATAACTGATTGTAATAATCTTACAAATTTAGTATCAGATATTTTAAATGATATAGATATTAAATATAATATTTATTCCTACACAAATGCACACGAATTTTTAAAAAGTGATATTAATTTTGATGCAGTATTTATGGATATATTAATGCCTGATAAAACAGGTATGGAAACAGCACGGGAACTAAGAAAAACAAAATCAGATATTCCCATTATATTTGTTACAACTGAAAAAGCTTTTGCCCTTGAGGGGTATGAGGTACAGGCATTTGACTACATTATAAAGCCTGTTGACAACAACAGATTGATGGTTATTTTAAACAGACTTACAAAACTTTACAATACTCCCCGTTCCATAGTTATAAGAAAAAACAGACAAAGAATTGAAATTCCTGTAAAGGACATAATCTATGCAGAGGCAAGAGGTCACAATGTGGATATATTTACAACAAATGAAATATACACGGCTTATATGTCATTTAAAGAACTTACCTCCCTTTTTGCCAATGAAAAGCATTTTAAGGTATGCAACAGAGGTATATTAATTAATTTTGAAAGGATAAAAAGATTACAGGATAATTATTTTGTAACAGATAGCAGTGTTAATGTACAAATAAGCAGAAGTAAAACTGCCGAAATGAAAAATGAATATGCCAAATATGTCTTTAACAAAACAAGGAGAGAATTAAATTGAGCGAAGCATTACAAATAATTATATACTACATATTTACCACATTTCTGTACAGAATACTTGCCTATATACCTTTTTATAAAAAATTAAGACTGCCCGAAATTCCAAGTATATGCATTTTTATATCAGTCAATATATTACAGATAATTTTACTCTATATTCTGATTTTAAACAATGTTGATTACAGACTTATTGAATTTTTATTTGCACCGGCTTGTTTTGCACTTTACGTTTCACTAATAAAAGCAAATGTTTTTCAGCTTTCATTTTTTTATATATTTATGACTGATGCAATAATGGTAATAAGAGGAACAGCCCTTTTTGTTCAGGCAAATATTTTAAAGCTCAATATTTTAAATTCATACTATATTTCAAACACTGTTGTTCACTGTATATGCTTTGTACTGCTTTGTCCTTTTCTTATTATTTTGCTGAAAAAAACCACATCTAAAATATTTGAAGTAAGCGCACCTAAGCTTTGGGAAACAATATGGCTGCTGCCCCTTTTTACAACTATTATTGTACTCATATTTACTTATGACTTATCACAGGAAAATGTAGCAGGCTGGAAATTTATTACCGCAAGACTTCTCATTATCATAAACATACTTTTAATATACGATGTGCTTTTAACATCACTAAAAAATATAAAAGAACAAACTATACTTGAAGAAAAATCCATAAAATCACAGCAGCTTCTTGCAATGTATACAAATCAGTATAACCTGCTCCAAAAACATATACTGGAAACACGAAGAGCAAGGCATGATTTAAGACAGCATATTAATCTTATTCAGACCTATATTGACAAAAAGGATACCTTGGCATTATCCGAATATATAAAAAAATATGGCAAAACATTGCCTAACGATATTTCATCAGGTTATTGCCAAAACTATGCCATAGATGTCATAATCGGATACTATGCTCAAGTTGCAAAAGAAAATGCCATAGAATTTAATTCAAGCATTAATCTGCCCCCTGATATAAATATTCCGGAACCTACACTCTGTGTTCTTTTTGGTAACCTTCTTGAAAATGCTATAGAATCCTGTAAGGAATTTAACAAAGTTAACCCGTTTATTAAAATATGCAGTACTATTATAGGCGAAAACGCTCTAACTATCACAATAGATAACAGTTGTAATAAACCGCCTGTATTTTCAGATGGTACACTTTTATCGACAAAGCACAGTGGGATCGGTATGGGAACTTATTCTGTAATCAGCATAGCTGAAGAATATAATGGTGTTGCTGAATTTGATTATAAAGATAATATTTTCTATACTTCTATTTTTATTTCAATTCCATAAAATAAGAGCCTTTAAAAAATTTTGTGTAAACAGTATAAAAACAGTCCTTCTTGACAATAATGCAAATAGAACTTAATGTAAAAATTTGCTAAAAACAAGGAG
>DBGCRA010000097.1:0-3583 GCA_048359195.1 Candidatus Gallispira sp. | reverse complement strand
ATTTATATTTTTTTGTGAAAAATTTATATTTAAGTCTTTAAAAATTTTTGGTAATATGTTAGTATAACTCTTAAGGTTATGTCCGAGTTAAAAGGAAGGAGAAGGTATAATGAGAAAATTTTTAGCAATTTTATTCTCGGTAGTAGTAACAGTAGGCGCGATCACTGTTTTGGGGGCAAGTGTCAGTGATCCATATGAATTTGACGGAGATGTAATAACCAACCCATTCTGGTGGTTATATACAACGGAAGCTCAGACCGAGCCGACTACATCTGAAGCAAACTGGGTTAAGGTTGGCGAGGATGCGACAGCTACATACTACTATGATGCAGCAAACATGACAGTTAATGAAGTGGTTAGTATACAGCAGCCGGGATGGTCACCTGAAATAGGAATTTACTTTAATGTTCCTGCAGGAATGACAAGTGTATCAGTAAATGGCAAAACAGCAAATGTTGCAGCAATTGATGGAGCAGGCGCAGTTGTATATCTTTCAGCACTTACGCAGGAAGTAAATACTGTCGTTGCCACATATGGTGACAAGACAGCTACAGTTTCTTTCAAGAAAGAAGCAAAACCTGAAGAAACAACAGAAGCCCCAACAACAGCAGCACCTGTTGAATTAAAGATTACAGGTCAGCCTCAGAATGTGACAGCAAAAGTTAGTAACACAGTAACATTTAAAGTTACAGCACAAGGTGAAGGTCTTACATATCAGTGGCAGGTAAGCAGTAGCAATGGCGAAAGATGGGGTAATACAAGCCTCACAGGAAACAAAACATCACAGTTATCATTAGTTGTTGCAGAAAATTATGATGGAAGATTATACAGATGTATAGTTACAGACAAGAATGGAAAGAGTGTAACATCAAACGCAGCTAAGTTATCAATAGAAACAGTTGTAGCTGCACTTAAGATAACAAGCCAGCCAAAGAGTGTTACAGTCGCAGCAGGACAAACAGCTTCATTTAATATTGTGGCAGAAGGCGAAGGACTCACATATCAGTGGCAGTTAAGCGCAAGCAACGGAGAAAGATGGGCAAATACAAGTCTTCCCGGAAATAAGACATCTGCATTAACATTTGTAGCACCTGCAACATATAACGGAAGATTATACAGATGTATAGTTACAGATGCAAAAGGAAATACAGTAACATCAGATGCGGCTAAGCTTTCTATCGGTGGTGCTCAGAGCACACTTAAGATAACAAGCCAGCCAAAGAGCGTTACAGTAGCAGCAGGACAGACAGTTTCATTTAATATTGTGGCAGAAGGCGAAGGACTCACATATCAGTGGCAGTTAAGCGCAAGCAACGGAGAAAGATGGGCAAATACAAGTCTTCCCGGAAATAAGACATCTACATTAGCATTTGCAGCACCTGCAACATATAATGGAAGATTATACAGATGTGTAGTTACAGATGCAAAGGGAAATACAGTAACATCAGATGCGGCTAAGATTTCTATCGGCGGTGCTCAGAGTACACTTAAGATAACAAGCCAGCCAAAGAGCACAGCAGTAGCAGCAGGACAGGCAGTTTCATTTAAGATTGTGGCAGAAGGTGAAGGACTCACATATCAGTGGCAGTTAAGCGCAAGCAACGGAGAAAGATGGGCAAATACAAGCCTTCCTGGAAACAATACATCTGAATTAGCATTTGCAGCACCTGCAACATACAATGGAAGATTATACAGATGTGTAGTTACAGATGCAAAGGGAAATACGGTGACATCAGAAGCAGCTAAATTAACAATCGGCAGCGTTGACCAGCCTATTCTTATTACATATCAGCCAAAGGATGTTACAGTTGCAGCAGGTTCAGCTACATCATTTAATGTAGCAGCACAAGGCGAAGGACTTACATACCAGTGGCAGGTAAGCAGCAGTAATGGCGAAAGATGGGGTAACACATCACTTGCCGGAGCTAAGACACAGACATTACAGCTTGTGGCACCTGCAACATACAATGGAAGGTTATACAGATGTGTCATTACAGATGCAAAAGGAAATACAGTAACAACAAATGCTGCTAAACTTACAGTACAGTAAATAATAAACAGGTTACTTAATACATAAAAGGGAACTTTCAAAGGTTCCCTTTTTTTCTGGAAATAAATGATGAATGAATATATTATAAGGCAGTTTTTCAATCACATATATCAAATGGTTGTCAAAGTTGCGGAGGCAATTTGGGTTGCCGCAGCTGTTATGGTATTGGTTTGGTTTTTTTTACGGTTGATTGAAAAAAGAAAAAAGCGAAAAAGAGAAAATATATATATCAAATTGACATATTGTTTTTATCTGACAACATTATTTTACATTTCGATACTATCGCGCCCATTGGGGAGCGTAAGTGAAATTGATTTAATACCATTTAATATGCCCGGAGGAACAAGATATATTATTCTTTATGCTGCAACTAACGCATTGGTATTTATTCCAATTGGCATTTTGCTGCCATTGGTTTGCAAAAGAATGAAAAAAGCAAAATCGGTTGTTTTTGTAGGAGTGGGAATAAGCTTTTTTATCGAAACAGTACAGCTTATATTGTGCTGCGGTGTGGTTCAGACAGAGGATTTAATAATGAATACTTTAGGAACAGTGATAGGATATTGGATATACTCCATAATTAAGAAAAGAAGAGAAAAAGGGTGTTAAGCACACCTTTTTTTAACTTTGTATTGAAAGCGTTTTTTTTTAATGATAGAATATTTAAAGAAGTAGAGCGTTTCGTGTGCAAAAGAAAACTTTTAGCATTGTCTACATTATTAAAAGATTTATGTGAGAAAAAAAGAGGCATGATTTTTAATGCCAATGATAAGGAGATTAAAATGAAGGGAATTATATTAGCGGGAGGTTCAGGAACCAGATTATATCCGCTTACAATGGTAACATCAAAACAGTTGTTGCCTATATATGACAAACCAATGATATATTATCCTCTATCAGTGCTAATGACAGCAGGAATAAGAGATATTATGATTATATCAACTCCGGAGGATACACCGAGATTTAAAGAGTTGCTACAGGATGGAAAGCAGTTTGGAATAAATTTATCCTATGCGGTACAGGAAAGCCCGGATGGACTGGCACAGGCGTTTATTATAGGCAAAGAGTTTATCGGAAATGACAGCGTAGCCATGATACTGGGTGACAATATTTTTACAGGTCATGGATTGGCAAAGAGATTAAAAAAAGCGGCAATGATAACAAATGGTGCTAAAGTTTTTGGATATTATGTAGATGACCCTGAGAGATTTGGGATAGTAGAGTTTGATGAGAATGGGCATGCGGTGTCAATAGAAGAAAAACCGGAACATCCAAAAAGTAATTACTGTGTAACGGGACTTTATTTTTATGACAATAAGGTAGTGGAGTATGCAAAGAGTTTAAAGCCTTCAGGAAGAGGTGAGTTGGAAATTACTGATTTAAATGCAATGTATTTAAATGATGGCGAATTGGATGTAGAAGTTTTAGGACAAGGTTTCACATGGCTGGATACAGGGACTCACGAGAGTCTTGTCGAGGCAACAAATTTTGTAAAAACAGTCGAGGAACATCAACATAGAAAGATTGGCTGCC
>DBGCRA010000096.1:0-24949 GCA_048359195.1 Candidatus Gallispira sp. | reverse complement strand
CAAAAATATTCATATATAACACCACCATTATTATTCTTTTATTAATATTGTTATTATATTCATAAAAAATGAGGCAGCTATACTAACAGCTGCCCCATCGCAATTCATTTCTTACTCCCAAATATATAATATTTTTTTAGTTTTGTCAAACTTAAATTGCCTCAATATGTTAAAAATTTATTTCATTTTATAATAAATATAGAAATTATATAAAAATAAGTGTATTATTATAGTTAGGAGTAATATGAATAAGAAGAGGTGATAAACTTGAACAAATTTTTTAAAAATAATTATAATTTAAGAAAAAGCCTTTATACATTAGGCATAGTTATAATTTCAATTATTTTTTACAGATATACCGAGAATGTCAGAATATCCTCATTTATACCAATTATATTCAATGTACTGTCGCCTTTTATATACGGTGCGGTTATGGCATACCTTCTCAATATCGGGACACGATGTATTGAAAAAAGACTTTTCAGCAAAATAAAGTATTTTCAAACAAATGATGTTAAGATAAAAAAGAACAAACGTATTTTATCCATAGCATTAGCCTTTATTATTTTACTTGGCGCAATTATCGGTTTTGTGTCCTACATAATACCTGAAATTATGTCATCGGTACAAAACATAATAAATGTTGCAATCGGCTTTGACTATACAAGTATAAAAAAATGGATTGATAATTTCCTCATACAAAACAATATTGTATTAGGCTCTGAAGCATATAATTCACTTATTAATTCCATTAACAGCATTATGGAAACATTTACTGACTGGCTTAAATATCTGCCAAATATGATATGGTCAATAGTAAGCCACGCTATGAATATAGCTTCATCTGTTGTTAATGTTATAATGGGACTTATTATTGCATTCTATCTTCTTATTGACAAGGAAAAAATAATAAATTTTGGTAAAACCATAGTTAAATGTATATTTCCGGAAAAACACTCTGATATAATTATAAGCAACATCAGATTTGTAAACGATACATTTAACAGCTTTTTCTCAGGGAAAACCTTGGATTCATTAATAATAGGTATTATATTCTTTATTGGTGCAATTATACTTAACATACCTTACCCAATGCTGTTTTCAATCATTATTGCGGTAACAAATATGATACCTTATTTTGGTCCTTTTATAGGTGCCGTGCCTGTAACTATACTTACTATTCTTGTATCTCCAATAAAGGGCATATGGGTATTAATATTTATTATAATTTTACAGCAGTTTGACGGTATGATTTTAGGACCTAAAATATTAGGTGACTCAATAGGTCTTAAGCCTATCGGTGTTATATTTGCAATTATTGTGGGCGGTGCTGTTGCAGGACCTCTTGGTATGTTCTTTGGCGTACCTTTATTTGCCTGTCTGTTTAAACTCTTTTTCAACTTTATTAACAGAATATATAGCGAAAAATGCAAAGTAAAGGAGGAGGAACAAATTGACAAGTCCGAAAAGGGGTAATATATTTGCCTTGGGATTAATATTTTTTTTGGTAATATCAATGGTTGCTATATCCATAGCAGTTCTATTTACAGGTGTTGATGCCGATAAGGCAACTCTTGCAATTACAGTTGTGCAGGATTTGATTATCTTTCTTATTCCTGTATTAATTTACTGCTTAATAACTCATACCAAACTTACAGAAATAATACCACACGAAAAATTATCTCTGAAAAATATATTATATATTATAATTCTTACTATTTTAATTTCACCTATAATTCTTGTGGTTTCATCCATAACAACATTGTTTTATTCCTCATATGATAACAATGCTGCTATATTTGCCACTATTGACGCTCTGCCTATGAGCTTATGTATTCTGGCACTTGCCATAATGCCGGCAGTATTTGAAGAGCTTGCTTTCAGAGGCATAGTCCTAAGCAATTACAAATCCATAAGCCTTTTAAAAGCAGCCTTTGTATCAGGACTGTTTTTCGGACTGTTTCATATGGATTTTTACCAAATTCCTTATGCTATTGCGGCAGGTATATTTTTTTCATTTTTAGTAAGATATACCAACTCAATATACGCCTCCATGCTGTCCCATTTTTTAATAAACGCAACTCAGGTTATAGAGGCTAAAATACTGTTTTTGGTTGGCGGAAGCAGTGAAATAAACCGACAGCTTGAACTTTTGGAAACCTCTGACAGCTATGGAACTATTACAACAGGCGTATTCCTTACATTAATTGCAACGCCTCTTTTAATACTTACAATTAAAAAGTTTATGGGGTACAATAAAAACCATAAACTTGACTATGAGCTGTCCATAACTCAAACTGACATAAACGAATTTGAAATACCTATTGACAGTATAAATGGCACAAAGTCAAAATTTGTGGATATTTATTTTGTTGCCTATGTTATTGTAGCAATAACTTTTACTGTTATTATGAATATTTTAAAGTAATAAAAGGCACTATCCGTGCCTTTTATTACTTTAAATAAATATCTCTGAGTTTCATCGCAAGCATTATTGAAAACCTTTCCTCAAAACTTGACAAATCACAATTCAACAGCCCTTCAATTTTTTTAATTTTATAATTAATGGTATTTCTGTGAATATTCATTTCCTGTGCAGCCTTTATTACACTTGCATCATTATTAAAATAGCATTTAAGAGTTTCATAATAATTACCATTATTCTTTTTGTCCCAATTAAGAATCTCCCCTATTACATTGCTGCAATATTCCTCAACCTTTGCCTTATCCTTAATTTCAAGAAGTATTTTATATTGTTCATTTACCTTCAGCACATCACTCAAGCCTGACTTTTGTGACAGCATATTTATTTCAGCCTGTTTATAATATTTACTTATACTCCTAATTCCCGGTTTCACATCACTTCTGCCTGCACAAGTCATTTTGCCAAGTGTATTCAATATTATATCAGCCTCTGCTCCAAGCTTTTCGCCATTATGATTAGCCATAACCACAACAATTTTCTTTTCTATTAAAGTAATAAAAACACTACTTGCAACATTTACAAGGCTTTCCTTTATTTTTGCAACAAGTTCAGCCGACTCATTTGAATCTATTTCCGATATATCTCCCAGAACCACAGAATAAAACTTGCTTTCCGTAAAGCCATATTCATTAAACAAGGCTTTATTTTGTTTGCTTTGATTTGGCACAAGAAGTGCAATACTCATTGCATTGTGCATATTTGTTTTAAATCTTTCATCATCAAGCAGTGCATTACTTACAGCCTTGCCGATATTTGTAAGCCTTTCTGTCCAAGATATTTTAAATAGAGGCAGTCTTATGCTGTCACAATACTCAACAACTTTACCGGGAATATCTAATATATATTTGCCGCATACCATTATCAATGCAGATGTTCCTCTGGAGAAAATAGTATCTATAAATTCAATAATTTTGTCAGGATTTTCTCCAAATTCCATCCCGGTCGTAATTATAACTTCATTTCCTATAATATAATCTGCAACAGATAAATCTTCAGCTATATGATACCATCTGACAGTCCTGTTTAATCCGCCCTCTCCCGCAGCAAGACTAATATTAAAATCCTTTAATTTATTAAACAGCTTCCATACATACATTACTCCCATTCACTTCCTCTCACCATTAACCTTAATTACAGACAAAGACATTTAATTCATTAGTACAAAAAAAGAGACACAGGACTGCACAATCCTTATGCCTCTTTGCTCTTAATCAGTATACAACTAATTTTACAAAAATTCAAGAATTAAATTAAATTAAGTATTTCTTCCTTAGAAATAACGCCTACACTCTTATTTACTGCTTTTCCATCTCTGAAAGAAATAAGAGTAGGAATAGACATAACACCAAACATCTGAGCAAGCTCAGGCTGTTCATCTACATTAACCTTGCCTACCTTAATAGCCTCATTTTCATCTGCAATCTTATCAACTACAGGTGAAAGCATCCGGCATGGACCGCACCAAACTGCCCAAAAATCCACAAGAACAGGCTTGTCACTCTTTAATACCTCTTCTTCAAAGTTTTCTTTGGTAATAGTTACAACTGACATAAAAACACCTCCGTAACAATTTTTAGTTTAACCCATAATTTCACTTTTAATTAAAGAAATTCTCTTTAATTTTATCAAAGGAAAGAGGACTTATAACGTGTTCGATTCTGCAGGCATCTGCCGCCGCTGTTTCCTCATCAACACCTAATGACACAAGGAATTTAGTAATAACTCTGTGTCTTTCGTAAATGGTTTCAGCTATTTTTTTACCCTCATCTGTCAGTAAAATCTGATTAAGACCATCTACATTGATTAGTCCTTCCTTTCTAAGAACAGACATAGCTCTGCTCACACTTGGCTTTGATACTTTTAATTCATTTGCAATATCAATCGACCTTACATAGCCTTTTCTTTCTTTAATTACAAGTATTGCTTCAAGATAATTCTCTCCTGATTCCTGTATTGCCATAATAACACCTCCATGATGTTATTTAATAATAACATATTTCAACATCTTTTTCAATGATATTTTATTGAACTTAATTTTTATATGTGGTATACTAATGTTATAAAATAAGAAAAGTATATTTAACAGGGGGTATTGGAATGATTTTAGATTTATTTAGATTAGATAACAAGGTAGCTGTTGTTACAGGTGCAAATACAGGTCTGGGACAAGGTATGTGTATTGCTCTTGCTCAGGCAGGTGCAAAAGTATGTGGTGTTGCAAGAAGAAGCTGCGAAGAAACAAAGAAACTTGTTGAAGAAAACGGCGGCGAATTTTTTGAAATAATTGCAAATCTCGGTTCAACGGATCAGATTGACTATATTATTTCAGAGGCAAAAAATAAATACGGAAAAATTGATATTCTTGTAAACAATGCAGGTATTATTTCAAGAGAAGACGCTGTTAATGTTACGGAAGCCAACTGGGACAAGGTAATTGACATTAATGAAAAGGTTGTATTTTTCCTTTCTCAGGCTGTAGCTAAAGAATTTATGGCTCAGAAAAGCGGCGGTAAGATTGTAAATATCTGTTCAATGCTAAGCTATCAGGGTGGTATCAGAGTACCTTCCTATACAGCCAGCAAATCAGCAATTTTAGGCCTTACAAGAGCCCTTGCCAATGAATGGGCAGCTCACAACATTAATGTAAACGGTATAGCTCCGGGATATATGGCAACCAACAACACAAACCAGCTCAGAAAGGATGCTGACCGTTCAGAAGCAATTTTAGACAGAATACCGGCAGGTCGCTGGGGAACTCCCGATGATATGATGGGAGCAGTAATATATCTTTGTTCAGAAGCATCAAACTATGTAAACGGCTTTACATTAGCTGTTGACGGCGGCTGGTTGGCAAGATAAAAATTGGAGGTTAATATGTCAGGCTTATTTATTACAATGGAGGGTACAGACGGTGCCGGCAAAACCACACAAATAAAGCTCCTTGAAAAATATCTGACAAACAAGGGCTTTAAGGTGGTATGCACAAGAGAGCCGGGAGGTACTCCCATAAGCGAAAAAATAAGAGAAATTATAATAGACAAAAACAACAGCGAAATGACAGATATGACAGAGGCTTTACTCTATGCAGCATCAAGGGCACAGCATGTTAACGATGTTATCATCCCTACTCTTAAAGAGGGCGGCATTGTCATAAGCGACAGATTTGTAGACAGCTCTGTTGTATATCAGGGCTTTGCCCGTTCCATTGGTGAAAGATTAATTAAAAATATAAATAAATATGCCGTTGGAGATTTAGAGCCTGATATAACATTTTTCCTTAAGTTAAAACCCGAGGACGGCCTAAAACGAAAAAAAGAGCAAGCAGAGTTGGACAGACTTGAGGCCGAAAAGTTCAGCTTTCACCAGAGAGTATATGACGGCTATGTAAGGCTTTCCAAACGCTGCAAAAACAGAATCTGGGTTGTTAATGCCTTAAAAAGTGTAGAAGAAATACATAATGAAATTATAAAAGGCATTGAAAACTTGTTAGAGAAAAATGGTATCTGAGGTAAACTATGAATTTCAATCAGGTTATAGGTCACGAAAATATAATAGAGCACTTAAAAGCATCTATAATTCACAACAGAATAAACCACGCCTATATATTTGACGGAATTAAGGGGATCGGCAAGGAAACACTTGCAAAGGCATTTGCCAAAACACTAAACTGTGAATCAGGAAGAGATAATGCCTGCTGTAACTGTATAAGCTGTAAAACCTTTGATGAAAACAATAATCCGGATATTATATATGTAACTCATCAAAAAAAAGATATTAACGTTTCTGATGTAAGGGAGCAAATTGTAAAAAATATTACATTGAAACCTTACAGAAATAAGTATAAAATATTTATTATACCCGATGCAGACAAAATGAATATACTTGCTCAGAATGCTTTTCTCAAAACATTGGAGGAACCTCCTGAATATGGTATATTTCTTTTGTTATGCGAAAATTACAATAAATTTTTAGTAACTATTCTTTCAAGGTGTGTTATGTTTAAACTTCATCCCCTGCCCTATAGTGCGGTAGCAGATTATTTGGTAAAAAACCAAGATGTTACCCCCGAACAGGCACAGCTTTACAGCATTTATTCTCAGGGCAGCATAGGCAGAGCAAAGGAGCTTATTAATTCCGAGGAATTTAGGGATATAAGAGACTTGGCTGTAGAAACGGCAATAAGTCTTGAAAGTGCTGATATGATTGAGCTTTATTCTCTTGTTGACAAACTTAAAGAACAACGAGGTTCTCTTGATGAAATACTTGAAATAATGTATATTGTATACAGAGATGCCCTTGTCCTTAAAGAAACAGGAAATGACAGCCGTCTTATTCAAAAGGACAAAATAACCCAAACTCAGGAAATAGCAGAAAAAGCAACAGAATTTCAGTTAATTAACCGCTGCGATGCCATAAATGATACAAGATACAAACTAAGTCACAATGGAAATGTACAGCTGTTGCTTGAAACACTGTTTTTTAAAATAAAGGAGAAATAGAATGATAGTAGTAGGTGTTAGATTTAAAAAAGCCGGAAAAATTTATTACTTCGACCCTGAAAATACTGAATTTTCATATGGTCAAAACGTAATAGTTGAAACTGCAAGAGGTATGGAATTTGGTACTGTGGTTATACCAAACAGAGATGTCAGCGAGGAAGATATTATACCTCCTCTTAAACCAATTACAAGAACGGCAACTGACGAAGATATTGAAAAGAACAAACGAAACAAGGAAAAGGAAAAAGAAGCCTTTGAAATATGTGTTGAAAAAATAAAAAAGCATGGTCTTGAAATGAGGCTTATAGCTACCGAGCTTACATTTGACAACAATAAGCTTATATTCTACTTTACTGCTGACGGCAGAATTGATTTCAGAGAGCTTGTAAAGGATCTTGCATCTGTATTCAGAACAAGAATTGAGTTAAGGCAAATCGGTGTAAGAGATGAGGCAAAGTATGTAAACGGCATTGGTATATGCGGCAAAACATTGTGCTGTGCTACATTTTTAGGTGACTTCCACCCCGTAAGCATTAAAATGGCAAAGGATCAGGGATTATCCCTTAACCCTTCTAAAATTTCAGGTGCCTGCGGCAGACTTATGTGCTGTCTTAAATATGAACAGGATGCATACGAGTATCTTTTAAAGGACCTGCCCAAGGAAGGCGACATTATTGATACACCTGAAGGTCAGGGTGAAGTTTTAAGCGTAAATGTATTAAAGCAGGTAATTAAGGCAGCTATTAAAAAGCAGCCTAAAAATGACATAGGTGTAAGCTTTTTCAGTCCTGATGAAATCACAATTTTAAAAAGACGTCACCGTAAAGAGGAAAATATTTCCAAAGAAGATTTAAAGGATATACTTGATTAATGTTATCGGAAAATGAAAGAATAGATGACCTTCATCGTAATGGCTATAAAATCATACAAAACAGCAATGGATTTTGTTTTGGCATTGATGCCGTACTTTTAAGCGGTTTTGCAAAAGTAAAAAAGGGCGAAACTGCCCTTGATTTATGCACCGGTACAGGTATAATACCAATACTCCTGGAAGCTAAAACCAATGGGAAATACTTTTATGCAATGGAAATTCAGGAGCAAATTGCCGATATGGCAAGACGTTCCATTAAACTTAACAGTCTTGAGAACAAAATTAATATAGTCACCGGGGATATAAAGGAATGCACAAAATATTTTAAAGCATCTTCATTTGATGTAATTACCTGTAATCCTCCCTATATGGCAAACAACTCAGGCTATATAAACGAAAGCTCTCCAAAGGCAATATCAAGACACGAAATATTATGCAATATTGATGACGTTTTTTCTGCATCAAACAAAATGCTGAAATACGGCGGCAGAATGTATATGGTGCACAGATGTGAAAGGCTTGCCGATATATTTGTTTCAGCAAGAAATCACAATATGGAGCCAAAGACGATGGAGCTGATTCAGCCACGTATTGACAAAGCACCCGAACTTGTATTAATTGAGCTTTCAAAGGGCGGTAAGGTTGGTTTAAAAGTTCTCCCTGCCCTTATAATTTACAAAACGGACGGCACATATACCGATGAGGTCTATAATATTTATTACAATTAATTAGGAGAAAATATGCTGTATATATGTGGTACACCAATAGGTAATATGGAGGATATGACACTAAGAGCAATAAGGATACTTGGAGAGGTTGACCTGATTGCCGCCGAGGACACAAGGCAAAGTGTTAAGCTCCTTAATCATTTTGATATTAAAACGCCTCTTACAAGCTATTATGAGCACAACAAGGATATAAAAGGTCCTCAGCTTATAAATATGCTTAAATCAGGTAAAAATATAGCTCTTGTTACAGACGCAGGTATGCCCGGCATATCAGACCCCGGCGAAGATTTAATAAGACTTTGCTATGAAAATGACATTGATGTCACCATAGTTCCCGGACCTACTGCCGTAATAACTGCTCTTGTTTTAAGCGGACTTAATACCAGAAGCTACATATTTGAAGGCTTTTTGCCAAAGAATAAAAAGCAGAGAGCAGAAGTCCTTGAAAAGCTAAAAACCGAAACAAGAACAACCGTATTTTATGAAGCACCTCATCATCTGTTAAATACATTAAAGGATATTTACAAATATGCAGGTGACAGGCAGGCGGCTGTTGAAAGAGAGCTTACAAAACGCCACGAAACAGTCAATAAAGGCAGTATTTCAGAATTAATAGAATATTTTACCGAAAATGAGCCTAAAGGTGAGTTTGTAATAGTTTTAGAAGGTGCTGACTCTGATAAAATAAAGGCAGAAGAAATATCCAAAATCAGCAAAATGTCAATAGAAGAACATTTTAACAGCTATATTTCTCAGGGTATGGATGAAAAAACTGCTATGAAACAAATTGCCAAAGAAAGAGGAATTGGCAAGAGAGATGTATACAAAGAATTAAAGGGTTGATAAAAAGATGCTAAAAAAGCTTTTGGTTGTATTGGGCTTTATTTCATTGGTTTTGGGAATTATAGGCACACTTCTTCCTGTTATGCCTACTATCCCCTTTTTGTTTGTTGCCTATTTTTGCTTTTCAAAAGGCTCAGACAAATTCAAAGAATGGTACCTGCATTCAAAATTCCATAATAAATATTTAAAGGCACTTGCTTTTTACAGGTCAGTACCTTTGATTTACAAGATAATGTATGTTGTGGGAGTAATGTGTTTTTTTGCCGCATTGGGTACGGTTTATTTCTTATTTTATGAAAAGATTACAGGAATTATTTTAAGATTGGTTGGCTAATATAATTTTAATAATAAAAAGTTTTCCTATAAATTTTGATTACACCAAAACTATTTTCCGACATATTATACATTGAGGGGCACCCCTCAAATAATATAGAAGGAAGGCAGCAATATGAACACAAACTCAACAGACACTTGCGAAAGATGCAAAGAAATTTGCGAAAAGTGCAGAGAATGCAGAGAAAATGAACAGCACGTTCACGAAATACTCGGTTCAACTCTTGTAGCCGAACGCTGTAAGGAATGTCACAACCACCGTTTTGCAACAGTATCTGATGTAGCAATTCCCAGCGGCAGCAGCCATGTTCACAAAATCAAGTTCAGGACCGACTCCTATGAGGGACATTTCCACGAATTTGAGGGAACATCAGGTCCTGCAATTCCTGTAGGCGATGGAAGACACATTCACTTTGCTAAGGCTTTCACCAAAGAAGCTGATGGCCATAAGCATGAATTTAGAGTTGCATCACTTATTAACAACCCTATAGGTGACTAAAGCATAAATATACAAGTGAAGAGGAGTGGCTCAAGCCACTCCTTTTATGTATTGTTATTTTTAATAACTCCTATTTCCATCCGTTCTCTATAAACTCATCTAAGCCATTATTAATAAATTTCATAGCTGCAAGTTTAAACGCATAGTGCTTAAGTATTATCATAGGAGCCTTTCTTAATAAATATGTATCAGACTTCTTTACGGCAAAGCCCAATAAATTAAACGCAATTGACGTCGACAAATCAAATTCAAAAGGTGGTTCTTTACCTTTTAAAGCATTAACTTTTTTCATTACCTCTTTTAATTCCATTTTATAATCAGTAAGAAATTTCTTTTTATCTTCTACAACCATTAATACATATTTATCCCAAACAAAAGCAAATCTCTTAAGCCAACCGTAGTGCCAGCCCCATTTTTCATATTTCCTTTCATTTTCTACCAAGGTTCTGAACAGCTCAATAGACTCTATATCCCCTAAAAAAATCCTAATACAGTCAGTATTTATATAAGGGCTACCATAGTATACATCAGATTTAAATATTTCGCACTTTATATTGTTTTTCTTAATTATAATTTTCTGCATTAATTTAGCAACCTTGCCACTATATTTATCGTACACTATGTGAACAATCTTTTCACCGTTTTTCCTGTCATTACTCATTTGTTTTTTTCCTCCTCGTTATTAAGCATAATGTCTCCTCATTATTATATATACATAATGAATCTTATTTAATTATATAAAAACAAACAAATTTTGTCAATACTATTGTTATCTTATTTTTAAGAACTTTAATACTTTGTAATATGCGTTAAATACAGTTATACTAAATTTACGAGGTGATTTTTATGTGTTCTGCAAATAATTTAGGCAAAAGATTAAAACAAATACGCTCTGATATGGGAATATCACAAGAAGAACTTGCATACAGATGCAATATGCAGGCATCACATATCAGTCAAATTGAAAGAGGTCAGAAAAGTCCAACTCTGGACACTTTAGAAAAGTTGGCAGCAGGCTTAAATATTACAGTGTCTGTGCTTACTGATTATGCAACGGATATAAGCTTTTCCGGTGACGAATTTGTTAATAAAATAAATTCATATTTAATAAAACTTAATAATAAACAAAAGAAACAGATTTTAAGTATTATAAAAACATTTTTTAACAATTAAAAAATGCCTTCGGCAAACGCCAAAGGCAATTTTTTTTATTTCTTTATGTATTAAAATTTAATTTCTTTACCTTCTTTTCTCCACTCCATAAACTCAGCAGTTGCTGCAAATAATACGTCACCTGAAGAATTAATGGCAGTTTCAAGAGAATCCTGAACAACACCTATTATAAATCCTATAGCAACAGCCTGCATAGCAATGTCATTAGATATACCTAAAAGTGAACAAGCCATTGGTATAAGCAAAAGTGAGCCGCCGGCTACACCTGATGCACCGCAGGCACCCAATGTAGCAATAAAGCTTAAAATAATAGCAGTAGGGATAGCAACCTCCACACCACAGGTATAAGCAACAGAAAGTGCCATAACAGTAATAGTAATGGCGGCACCATCCATATTAATAGTTGCACCTAAAGGAATAGAAACAGAATACATATCTCTATCAAGTCCTAACTTTTCACAAAGTGCCATATTAATGGGAATATTGGCAGCAGAGCTTCTTGTAAAGAAAGCTGTAAGACCACTTTCCTTAAAGCAGCGTAAAACAAGAGGATAAGCATTTCTTCTTAAACATACAGATGCGATTAAAGGGTCAACAATTAATGCAACAGCAAGCATACAGCCTACCAATAATATTAAAAGCTTGCCATAGTCTGTAAATATACCAAGACCGTTTTCTGAAACAGAATTAAATACAAGACCCATAATACCAAATGGTGCAAAATTAATTACCCAACGAACAGCCTTTGTAACAGCATTTGAAATATCACTTAAAACCAGTTTTGTATGGTCACTTGCAACAAGCTTTAAAGCAAGCCCCAAAACAACTGACCATGATAAAATACCAATATAGTTAGCCTCTGTTAAAGACTTAACAGGGTTAGCAACCATATTCATAACAAGTGAGTGCATTACCTCACCAAGTCCGCTTGGTGCAGCCTGCTCAACAGCCTCTGTACCCTCAAGCACCAGCTTTACGGGATAAATATTACAGCCGATAACACCAACAACAGCAGCAAGGAATGTACTGAGCATATACAGTATAATTACCGTTCTGAACTTTTTGCCGATACCCTGACCTGCATTAGCCAAAGAGGCAATTACAAGTACAAAAACAAGAACAGGTGCAATAGCCTTTAAAGCCCCTACAAAAACGTCACCAAAAACACCAATAAACCCCAAATTGATGCTTGAGTGTGAGACTAAAAGACCTAATGCAGCACCGATAATTAATCCGATTAAAATTCTTATAACCAGATTAGTTTCCAGATAAACCTTTAAAATTTTTTTCATCTTTCTTCTCCTTCATTAAAATAATAAAAATATTATAACATAAAATTTTACAAAAGTCAGCAATAATATTTAATTTTGTTAAATTTTTCTTAATTTTTTTGAACTAAATGCACAAAAAACAGGAATAAAACATTTTTGTCTTATTCCTGTCTTTTTATAAAATAATTAATTTATTTATTATCTCTTAATATCGTAATTCATATTCATAAGATTACGAATACTCTTTACATCATCAGTAATATTTGCATCACCATGAATTGTGTGCTTAATTACACTGCTGGCAACCGCAAAATTAACCATATCCATAGGCTTATAGTTGTTTACCATTGCATAAATCAAACCGCTTGCAAATGCATCACCGCCGCCTACACGGTCTAATATATTAAATGTAAACATTTTACTTTCAAATGTATGTCCATCATACCACATAAATGCCTTAAGGCTGTTTTCACTACCGCTGTGAGCATAACGTACGTGGCGGGCAATACATTTAATGTTAGGATATTTTTCAATAAATCTCTTAAATATTTCATCCTGCTGTTCATAACTTGGCTGTAATGGCACTCCATCCTTATAATCGCCCTTGCTGTGGTCTTCTTCATCCTTCCATAAATGATATGGTTCAATACCAAGAAGTACATCTACATAAGGCAGACACTGGGTACAGAAATCTCTCGCTTCCTCCCAAGTCCAAAGTGCACTTCTAAAATTACCGTCAAAGCTTACAGTCATACCCTTTTCCTTAGCAACCTTAAGAGCATCTAACACAAGCTTTGCACAGTTTTTGCCTAAAGCAGGAGTAATTCCACTTAAATGAAGCCAGTCGAATCCATCCATAAGCTGATATAAATCAACATTACTAAAATCATATTCGGTTATAGCTGAATGCTTGCGGTCATAAATAACCTTACTTGCTCTTATACCATAACCGGTTTCAAGATAATAACTGCCAAGACGATGAGTAGGTGTTTCTTCAGGTGTACTTAAAATAACAGGAGAACAGTGTACATCATTACTTCTTAAAAGTCTTATGGCACTTTTTCCCAATGAATTATTTGGCACAACAGTAAAAAATGTACTGTCAACACCAAGATTTGCCAAAGCTAAGGCAATATTAGCCTCGCTTCCGCCATAGCTTGCTTCAAAACTGCTTGCCATACGAATTTTCTCATAATTCGGAGGAGTAAGTCTAAGCATAATTTCCCCAATAGTAAAGAATTTCTTTGAATCGCTATTGCCCTGTAAAATCGGATTATAATGTTCCATAAGTTTACCTCCATAAAAATTTATTATCTAATATTATTATAAAATATTAAATCAGGAATATCAACAATAAACTTAAAAATATATCAATTTTTCAAATTTATAAAACAAGAATTATATATAATTAAATAAATTTTTACCCATATTTTAAATCTTTCTAATTTAATCTGCGTACCGGTTGATACAACTGATAATGCCTTCCTCGTAATAGGTCTGTTGTCTGAAGGAAATTTATACTTGTTTATTTTCTATTTTTAGCATAGCATATTTTGTTGAAGATTTTTGGTTTTATTTTATATTTTAAATAACACAACCGTTAATTATCTATTAAACAACTTACAAATATACTTCAATTCATCAGCCATACTATCTTTAAGCATATCCTCTTCAAATCTGAACTGCCAGTTACCCTCTCCTACTCCGGGTGTATTCATTCTGCTGTCACTGTCAAGCCCCATAATATCCTGAATTGGTATAATAGCATATTTAGCACTTGATGAAATTGCAAGTCTTATTAAATCCCAGTTAATATTATCTCCGCTTACATTCATATAACGTCTTATGTAATCCTTGTCCTTTTCGCTTTGCTCTTTGTACCAACCAACTGTAGTATCATTATCGTGAGTACCTGTATAAACAACATAATTATCTTTTTCATAATTATGAGGAAGATAATCATTTGAACAGTCATTAAAAGCAAATTGCAGAATTTTCATACCGGGCAGACCAAGCTTATTTCTAAGCTCAATTACTTCCTTATTCAAATCACCTAAGTCCTCCGCTATAATATTCAGCTCACCAAGCCTTGCCTTAACAGCGTCAAAAACCTCTGTTTTGGGACCATTATTCCACTTACCCTTTACGGCAGTTTTTTCGCCCATAGGTACGGACCAATAGTTTTCAAAGCCTCTGAAATGATCAATTCTCACTATATCAACAAGCTTTAAAATATTTTCTGTTCTCTTTACCCACCAGTCATATTTTTCTTCCTTATGATTTTTCCAATTATAGAGAGGATTTCCCCAAAGCTGACCAAATTCACTGAAATAATCGGGCGGAACACCTGCAACCTTTGTGGTAAAGCCCTTTGTATTAATATAAAAAAGCTCTTTTCTGCTCCATGTATCAGAACTGTCACTTGCTACAAAAATAGGAATATCACCTATTATTTCAATACCGTTTTCATTTGCATATTCCTTTAATTCAAGCCATTCTCTGTTAAACTCAAACTGTAAAAACTTGTAAAAATTAACATCATCAATAAGCATTTCACTATATTCTTTAAGGGCAGCTTCCTCTCTGTCCCTTAAAGCTTTCGGAAAACTGTTCCACGCTCCGCCGTAAAAGCAGTCCTTTACTTCATTATCACTCATATATTTGCTTGCCGTTTTGTAATAAGCCTTATATTCCTTACTTTCGTATGTATTTTTTCTTTCAGCAATAAAATAATTTTTGCAGGCCATAAAAAGAGAATAAGCCTCAAGCCAAAAGTCATTTTCTCGGCAAAATTTAATAAAATTTTTATCTTTAATATCAAAATTTAAAAAAGCCTTTTTATATAAATCATATTTATAGTCAATAACTCTTCCATACTCAACAGCCTTAGTATTAAATTCAGGAACAAATTGTATATCCTTTTCACTTAAAAGCTTTTCTTCAACCAAAATTTCAGGACTTATTAAAAGAGGATTGCCTGCAAATGTTGAAAAGCTCTGATAGGGCGAATCTCCAAAGCCTGTATGACCCAAAGGCAAAATCTGCCATACCTTTTGTCCTCCGGCAACTAAAAAATCCACAAATTTCCTTCCGTAAGCTATATCACCAATACCGAACCTTGACGGAAAGCTTGTAGGGTGAACTAAAATCCCGCATTTTCTCATAATTTAAAACCTCTCTTTTGTAAAAATTTTCTAATTTATATTTTAATTATTTGTATATACTAAATATTGAGGATAACCTAATTTTAAACTCAAGGAGGAAAGCAATATGTTAAAAAAATTATCATTCCTCGCCCTTATGTGCCTTACATTAACATTTGTAGGCTGTGGTTCCAATGGTAATAATACCACAAACAATGGTACAAATGCAACCGGTACTACTAATGGAACAACTAACGGCACTACCGACAACGGTATGGACACAAATACCACAAACAGCAATGGTGCCGGCACAGGTACGGGTGTAAATGACGGCACAGGTAACACAACTAACGGCAATGACAATAACATCGGAAACGATATCGGAAATGCCGTTGAAGATATTGGTGACGGTTTAGGAAATGCCGTTGAGGATATTGGCGGCAATAACAACGATAACAATACAGACGGTACTAATACAGCCAATGACATCAACAATACCAATAACACAAATACAACTACTACACGTTAGTTATCGTTAGTTATATCAGGCACCCATGAGGTGCCTTTTTACTTAACACCTCTGAAAAAGTTGTAAACAGCCTCAGCAGACTTGCTGTCCATACCCTCAACATTTTTAAGTTCTTCCACATCTGCATCCTTAATCTTTGAAATATCACCAAAGTGAGCCATAAGTGCCCTTCTCCTCACACTTCCTATACCCTTAATGTCCTCAAGTATACTGTGAATTTGCTTTTGTGCTCTTATTTGTCTGTGATAGTCTATTGCAAATCGGTGAACCTCGTCCTGAATTCTGGTAATAAGCTTAAAACCCTCACTATGACTGTCAAGCTCTCTCTCCTCGCCCTTATAAAGAAGCGCTCTTGTTCTGTGATGATCATCCTTTACCATACCACATACAGGCACCACAACACCTAAATCATCAAGAGCTTCCTTAACGGCAGAAATCTGACCTTTGCCGCCGTCTAAGAAAATCATACTGGGAAGTCTGTCAAAGCCGGCTTTTTTTACCTCCGGATTTGTTGTTTCGTTAAGATACCTTGTAAACCGCCTTGAAATTACCTCTGACATACTTGCATAGTCATTTGCACCAATTACCGTCTTTATTTTAAACTTTCTGTAATCACTTCTTTTAGGTGTACCGTTTTCAAAGACAACCATTGATGCTACTGACTGAAAGCCCTGAGTATTTGAAATATCATAGCTTTCTATTCTTGTAAGATCAAAATCTATATCAAGAGACTTTTTAATTTCCTCAAGAGCTCCTATTGTCCTTTGATGCTCACGCATAATATTTGCTCCGAATTTGTCAAGGGTAATCTGTGCATTATTTCTTGCCATATCCACAAGACGTTTCCTTTCACCCTTTTGAGGTATAAGTATATTAACCCTCTGTCCCTTCTGTTCACTAAGCCATAAGCTTATAAGCTCAAAATTATCTATATCACATTGTAATATAATTTCCTTGGGAATGTAAGGAGTACCGCTGTAAAACTGCTCAATAAACTCTGAAAGCATGGTACTGTCGGGAGTATCCTCACAGTTTTCAGGCATAAAATGTTCACGTCCCGTAATTTTTCCGCCGCGAATAAAGAAAATCTGTACAACACATTCTCCGTTATCTCCCCTTACAAAGCCTATAACATCCCTTTCGTTTACGTGCATATTTTCTATAATCTGCTTTTCATTAAGAGACTTAACATTTGCAATGGTATCCCTGTATTCGGCAGCCTTTTCAAACTCCAGATTTTCAGATGCAGTAAGCATTTTTTCAGTCAATTCCTCTATAATTTTTTCAGTCTTGCCGCTTAGAAAATCTATAACACTATTTATCATTTTGTTATATTCTTTTTCACTTACAAGACCGTTGCAGGGTGCTTTACACTGACCTATATGGTAATTAAGACAAGGTCTTTCCCTGTTAATATCTCTTGGAAAGACTTTTCCGCATCGTCTTAGCTCCCATATTTTATGAATAAGCTCAATATTTTCCTTTACGGTAAGACCGCTTGTAAATGGTCCAAAATACCTTGCCTTATCCTTTAAATGCTGCCTTGTCATAAAAACACGGGGAAACATTTCATTTACAGTCACCTTAATATATGGATAGGTTTTATCATCCTTAAGCCTTATATTATACTTAGGGCTATGCTTTTTAATAAGATTATTTTCAAGTATAAGTGCCTCAAGCTCACTGTTGGTAACAATATATTCAAAGCGGTCAATATGGCTTACCATTGTTTTAACCTTGACAGAATGATTTGCAGAATTTTGAAAATATTGTCTTACTCTGTTTTTAAGTACCTTTGCCTTGCCCACATATATAATTTCATCAGCTTCATTACGCATTATATATACACCGGGTGAATCCGGCAGTTTTTTTAATTCAGCCTTAATATCAAACATAAGCTATCTCTCTCCTTATATCTATATATTATCATAAATTCCTCATAATTTACACACTTTTTCATAAAATAATATACTGAAAGCAAAGGAGGATAATATGTACAGACAAACCATTATAAAAGGTGCAATAATACTTACTATAGCAAATGTTATAACAAGAATGATAGGCTTTTTCTACAGAATATATATGGCTAAAACCATAGGTGCCGAGGGAATGGGGCTTTATCAGCTTATAACTCCCTTATACCTGTTGGTATGGTCAGTTTCCTCCTCGGGTCTGTCTACATCAATGTCAAAGCTGACGGCACAGGAAAAAGCAAGAGGATATATCGGTAATGTTAAAAGACTTCTCCATTATGCCCTTATTGCAACTATAGGTATCGCTCTTGTATTCAGCTTTATTTTTTACAACTTTTCAGATGAAATTGCAGAAATTATTATTAAAGATTTCAGAACTGCCCTTTCATTAAGAATAATAAGTATTTGTTTTCCTTTTATGGCTGCAGGTTCTGTATTAAGAGGATATTATCTGGGACTTCAAAACACTGTTATTTCAGCAGTAAGTCAGGTATTGGAACAAAGTGTTAGAATGGCAGTAATATATATACTAGCGGAAAGCCTTATACCTAAGGGGCTTGAATATGCCTGCGGTGCCGCAGTATGTGGTATGGCAGCAGGAGAAATTATATCATTTATTTATGTTTTCATTTATTACATATTAAAACGCAAAAAATATGCCCCTCCTGTTATTAAACCAAAGGGGGCAATAGCAATGCTTGCCGCTATGGCAATACCCTTAACACTTAACCGAATGGCAGGCTCTCTGTTTTCAACAGCAGAAAACCTGCTTATACCAAGACAGCTCCAATTATACGGTATGACTCAGGCAGAAGCTGTAAGCCTTTTGGGCAGACTTACGGGAATGGCAATGCCCCTTATTACATTTCCCTCCTCTTTGCTTACTGCACTTGCAACAGCCACAATGCCTGCAATATCAGAAAGCTATGCTCTTAACAATAACATCAGAATAAAAAGTACACTTCATCAATCCTTAACAATAACAGCAATTATAGGTGTGTTTACAACAAGTATATTTATAGCCTTTCCAACAGAGCTTGGAATACTTATATATTCGCAAAGACAAATAGGTTCAATGCTTAAAACCCTTGCTATTATGTGTCCTTTTATGTATACACAGGTTACAATGTCGGCAGTATTAAACGGACTTGGGGAGCAGATGTTTATATTTAAGATTGGACTTTTATCCTCTGCCATTAATCTTAGCGCTATATGCTTTGCAATACCCTTTTACGGAATAACAGGCTTTATATATCCCTGGATAATTAATTCAATAATAATAACATTCATTACAATATACAGAGTAAGTAATGTACTCAACATAAAAATACCTGTCGCCAAACAATACATAAAACCCGGTCTGGCAGTAACTGCTGCCTGCCTTTGCGGCAAACTGGGCTACTGCCATGTGTGGAACCACCTAGAGTTTAAATGTTCGGTAATTGCAACACTTGGAGCTGTGTTCTTTGTATATATGTTTTTAATTTTCCAGCTTGGCTGTATAAATCGCGATGATTTAAGAATATAAAAAATTAAAAGGATGCAAATGCATCCTTTTAGCTTTCTTTATCTATAACTTCAATATCCATATCAACCTTTACATCATTACTTTCATCACACAATAAAGATTGGAGCAAATTGTTATAAATTTCACTTACCTTCTTTTTCCAGTTCTTTTTAACAAGCTTTGCCATTTCTTTATTTACTACAGTAAGATTAAGCTCCATTAATGTTACATCGTCCTCAATAAAGCTGCACTTTACAACATACTCATTTTCATCATACATAAAGTAATTTGCAGAAACAGCATATTCCTTTTTAATGACTCCCTTATTCTTACGCACATAAGAAATAATACTCTTTCTTTTTGACTCAGGAATAAGCTTTGAAAATGTGTTTACGGTTTTTTCACCATCATCGGTAAGACTGTAGTATGTGATATTTTCTTCCTTATTAGTTTCAATTATACCATTTTGTGCCATTTCATTAATATATGTTTGGAATTCAAAAAAGTCCATATAATCATTAACCGCAAAATTATACAAATGCTCCCATGATAAAGGCATATCCATCTGATACATCAAATATAAAATTATTAATCGGTTTTCCGTAACCAGCCTGCTAGATTTATACATAATTCTAATACCTTCTTAACAAAAGTGAAATATAATTTATTATACTTTATTTTGTCGAATATGTAAATCAGATTATTTATAAAAATTTACATAAATATTTTGTATAAATATACTAAAAAATTACAAAGCAAATAATGTGTAACAAAATTTTACATAAATTTTAATAAAATTATAAGCAATTTGCTATATTTATATATTAATTAAAAGCCTGCCATACTTCCGATAATATGAACTGCAAATGCAGCAATCCAAGCAATTACGCACTGTAAAATTACAACAACAAGTGCACCCCTTCTGCCAATCTCCCTTTTAACCGCACCTATTGCTGCTACACAAGGTGTATATAAAAGAGTAAAAACAAGAAATACAAATGCTGTAAATGTTGTAAATACAGTTTTTAATGTCTCAACATTGCCGCCAAAAAGTACAGTTAATGTACTTACAACACTTTCCTTTGCTATAAAGCCCGTAATTAATGCTGTAGACATTCTCCAGTCCCCAAAGCCCAAGGGCTTAAATACAGGTGCAATTAAGCTGCCAAGCAATGCAAGCAAGCTGTCGGAAGAATTGGTAACTACATTTAATCTGCTGTCAAAGGACTGTAAAAACCATATTACAATTGTTGCAAGGAAAATTATTGTAAATGCCTTTGTCATAAAATCCTTAGCCTTTTCCCACATAAGACGAACAACATTTTTATAACTTGGCAATCTGTAATTAGGAAGCTCCATTACAAAAGGTACGGGATTACCCTTAAAGGCTGTTCCCTTTAACGCAAGAGCAAAAACTATACCCACCAATATACCTATTACATACATCACAATCATTACAAGAGCCTGATACCTTGGGAAAAATGCCGCCGTAAAGAAAGCATATATAGGAAGTTTTGCCGAACAACTCATAAAAGGCGTCAGAAGAATTGTCATTTTTCTGTCACGTTCAGAGGGTAATGTTCTTGTAGCCATAATTGCAGGCACAGAACAGCCAAAACCAATAAGCATAGGTACAAAACTTCTGCCCGAAAGACCGATTTTTCTCAAAAGGCTGTCCATAACAAAAGCTACTCTTGCCATATAACCACTGTCTTCCAAAATAGAAAGGAAGAAAAACAGAACAACAATAATAGGCAAAAAGCTCAATACACTGCCCACACCGGCAAATATACCGTCAATAACAAGAGAATGTATAATACTGTTAATTCCATAAGCAGTAAGAGCCTTATCACACAAATCCGTAACAGCTCCAATGCCTATTTCCATCAAGTCTGACAAAAAACTGCCTATAACACCAAAAGTCATCCAAAATACAAATCCCAAAATACCTATAAAAGCAGGCAAAGCTGTATACTTACCTGTCAGTATTTTGTCTGCCGCAACACTTCTTTTGTGCTCAATACTTTCATTGGGCTTTACAACAGTTTCCTCACAAAGCCTTTCAATAAAGCTAAAGCGCATATCAGCAAGAGCTGCCATTCTGTCCTTGCCGCTTTCCTCTTCCATTTGATTTATCATATGTTCAAGAGTTTCAACCTCATTGCTGTCAAGGTGAAGTGCATCAAGTATAAGTTTATCACCTTCAACTAACTTTGTTGCCGCAAATCTTGTTGGAACACCATATCTCTTTGAATGATCCTCAATCAAATGAGCAACCGCATGAATACATCTGTGAACAGCACCGCTGTCACTGTCCGCATCACAGAAATCAAGCCTTCCCGGTTTTTCTCCTCTTCTTGCAACAAGTATAGCATGCTCCACAAGCTCATCAATTCCCTCATTTTTAGATGCTGAAATAGGAATAACAGGTATTCCCAAGGCTGCCTCCATTGCATTAATATTTATTGTACCTCCGTTTACTCTTACCTCGTCCATCATATTAAGGGCAAGAACCATAGGTATATTAAGCTCAATCAACTGCATTGTAAGATAAAGGTTTCTTTCAATATTAGTTGCATCAAGAATATTAATTATGCCGTTTGGCTTTTCCTTTAATATAAACTCTCTTGTAACAATTTCCTCACTCGTATAGGGTGAAAGTGAATAAATACCCGGTAAATCCGTTACGGTAGCCTCTGTATGATTTCTTATAATACCGTCTTTTCTGTCTACCGTTACTCCGGGAAAATTTCCAACGTGCTGATTAGAGCCTGTAAGCTGATTAAAAAGCGTAGTTTTTCCACAGTTCTGATTACCTGCAAGAGCAAATTTTAAGGGCTGTCCTTCCGGAATTTCGTAACCACTTTTTTTAGGTCTGTATGTTTTTCTTTCGCCTACACCGGGATGACTAACCTTTCCCACAGGTCTTGATACTCTCTTATGGTCGTGCATATCATGAATATTTTTAATGGTAATTCTTGCAGCATCTGCCTTTCTTAATGTAAGCTCATATCCGCGAACTCTCAGTTCTATAGGATCACCCATGGGAGCAGTCTTAACCATGGTTACCTCTGTGTTGGGAGTAAGACCCATATCCAGAATATGCTGACGTAGAGAGGGTTCATCGCAATTGACTGACTCAATAACAGCGTCCTTCCCTACTTCAAGTTTATCCAAGGTCATCATTTAAGCCTTTCCTCCCACTCCTTTTCCCTAAAACCTGTCAGCACAAAATCATCACCTACAAGTACAGGTCTTTTAACAAGCATACCATCACTTGAAAGAATATCAAGAGCCTCATCTTCACTCATATTTTTAAGCTTATCCTTTAATTCAAGCTCCCTGTATTTCATACCGCTTGTATTAAAAAATTTCTTTAAAGGCATACCGCTTTTGTCAAGCCATTCCTTTAATTCCTCTTTTGTTGGATTATTTTCAACTATATGTCTGTCTTGAAACTCAAAGCCATTTAATTTAAGCCATTTTTTTGCCTTCTGACAGGTTGTGCATTTAGGATATTCAATAAATAACATAGTAAATTCCTCTTTTCTTATATATTTCAATTTATTTCAGTATATCATATATAGGTTTATTTTTAAACATAAATTTATTATAACACAGCCTTAAATTTGGACTTTGAGTACAACAAACCCTATTTCATATATGTTAAAATATGTCAAATAATGGTATTTAACCTAAATACTAAAAACAAAATTACAAAAGAGGAATCATTATGAATAATTAACCCACATAAAAGCCTCTTGTTCCAAGACTTGAACAAGAGGCTTTTATATGTTAAAATATTAAATATGAAATTTCTATTGACAAAACAAATCAAATGTGCAATAATCATAGTAAAATGATAGGAATTAAGTTTGAAAGGAAGATAAAATGTCTATTGTTAAAATCGAAAACCTATACAAAACCTTTCATACCAAAAACGGCGATATTCACGCTTTAAGAGATATAAGCCTTAATGTTGAACAAGGTGATATTTTCGGTATAATAGGTTTAAGCGGTGCAGGCAAATCCACCCTTGTAAGGTGTATAAATTTTTTGGAAAAGCCAACTGACGGCAAGGTTTATTTTGAAGATAAAGAGCTTGGAAAACTTAATAAAAAAGAGCTTTTAAAGGCACGGCAGTCAATGGGTATGATTTTTCAGAACTTTAACCTTCTTGAACAGCGAAATGCCTTAAAAAATATATGCTTTCCTCTGGAAATTGCAGGTACTCCAAAGACTAAAGCTGAAGCAAAAGCACGAGAGCTTTTAAAAATTGTAGGACTTGAAGACAGAGAAAAATCTTATCCGTCACAGCTTTCAGGCGGTCAGAAGCAGAGAGTTGCAATAGCCAGAGCTCTTGCAACAGAACCAAAGGTCCTCTTATGTGATGAGGCAACATCTGCCCTTGACCCTACCACTACTCAATCAATACTCGACCTTTTAAAGGAAATAAACAGAACAATGAATGTTACTGTTATTATTATTACTCATGAAATGAGTGTAATTGAAAAAATATGCAACAAGGTGGCAGTAATTGATAACAGCAGAATTGTGGAATGCGGTGATGTGAAGGAAATATTTACAAACCCCAAGTCTGATATGGCAAAGCAGCTTATTATACCTAAGGACAGTATTTTGCGTACACTTAAATCAGGAAGTTATTTCAGAATAGTATTTGACGGTCATACAACTCACAGACCTATACTTTCCGAGCTTGTTCTTGAATGTAATTATCCAATTAACCTTATATATGCAGACTCCCTTGAAATGCTTAAGGATAATGCAGTCGGCGAAATGGTAATTGAAAAAACAGGCAATGATGAAGCTGACAATAAAATAAGAGCCTATCTTAAAAAGAATAAAATAAGATATGAGGAGGCTGATAAATAATGTTACATATATGTCTTTTATCCGCTGAACTTACAAAATATGCCGGAGAAATAGGTATAGGTATAAGTGAAACCCTTTATATGGTAATTGTCTCAACATTAATATCATATGTTATAGGCTTGCCTATAGGTGTATTGTTATCTGTAACAGACAAGGAGGGTATCTGTCCCTGCAAAACCGTTAATTCCATTGTGGGATTTAT
>DBGCRA010000095.1:0-15147 GCA_048359195.1 Candidatus Gallispira sp. | reverse complement strand
TCAACATATTTTAAAATATCTTCCATGTTTTAACACCGCCTTTACTCTTATTTTAACATAAGTAAGGCGGTGTTATATTAATTCTTGTTTACAATTTATTTACTCATGCGTTTGTCCTGGCTGCTTTTGGTAAACGGTTCAGTTTTTTATTCGACTCTGTTGCTTGTTGTGTTATCTTCTTTCGAGCTGTTATTTTTATCTGCTGTTTTTGCTGATGAACGCTTAATTGAATTTAAAAGTTTTTTGCCTTCTTCAGAGTTGGAATTTATGTATACAAGCTCTGACGGATATACCATATTAAGTTTTTCCCTTGCAACTTTTTCTATAAATTCGGGACTGTCCTGATTTTCATACTGTTTTGTAAGGGCAGCACTTTCCGCTTTTGCCTCTGCAATTTGGACTTCTATTTCCTGCTTTGCCGTGTCAAGCTGAAGATGTGCAAGGTATTGATAGCACAAAGCAACAACAAAGATACATATTGTAATTATCATTAATATAGCCCAGCATATATGAAATTTTGAACGTTTTTTCCTTGCTGCTGTTGTCAATTTATTCACTCCCATTAATTTCATTCCCTTTTTCTTCAGACTAATTTTCTCACATTTTACATATTTTTTCAAGTGCTTTTTTAAATAAACCGATAATCTGTGTAAAATTTTAAAAATCGGATACAAAACCAGTCTAAAGGGGGTAACAATTATGGTGAATATTAACAATAAAATTCTCTTTACAATGTGAAAAAGAGGATACATCAGCCTGTCCATAAATGTTTTTATGGCTGTATAATAAAATGTCATACCAAGCGTTGTACCTAAAAGGGCAAAGGGACGAACCTCTCCGCTGTTAAGTTTCAGCATAATTAAAAACAGTGTTAATGCAAATGACAGCCAGTATATAATGTCAATAAAGCCTTTTAGAATTTTATTAAGCCTTATGGTTTTGCTGAGTACGTAGAATATGTGATAAATAAGAGCAAACAATAGTCCCAGAGCTATTGTCAGTAAAAAAAGCCTGCACTGATATGTAAATGACAGTATCATTTAAACAGTCTGCTCCACATACCGCCCTTTGATTCTCTTTCATTGTCATAGGCAAGACTTGATACATTGCCGTCAGCAATAAGAATGCCCTTTTCAAGATTAAGGCTTAATATGTGGAGATTATCTCCTCTGATAATAAGTATTCCTTTTTCTGTCTGGGCAACTATTGTTTCTTCGTCAAAGCTGAGTATATCTGTAATTCCTGCTGCTTCCAGCTTTTCTCTGTTGTCAAGATGAATAGTATGTCTGCTGTTTTCCATAATATGCTCCCATATATTTTATAAAAAAATATATGCAAAATTAAAGTGCTTTATACATTTCCTGAGCATTTTCCTTGCGTATGACTTCCTGAACAGACAATACTTCATATTTTGATGTGTTTGTGCCGAATGTGATTTCAATTACATCTCCAACCTTAATGTCAAGACCTGCCTTTGCAACCTTGCCGTTTACGGTAACTCTGCCTGCATCACAGGCTTCGTTTGCTATGGTTCTTCTTTTAATAATTCTTGACACCTTTAAATATTTATCTAATCTCATACAAACCTCCATAAAGTATAAAAAGGTGTGGACTTGTTGACCACACCTTCATAAGTAATGTTTATTACTGGTTTACAGCATCCTTGAAAGCCTTACCAACCTTAAATCTGGGAGCCTTAGAAGCAGCGATTTCCATCTTTTCGCCTGTTCTTGGGTTTACACCGGTACGAGCTTCTCTTGTCTTAACGTCAAAAGTACCGAAACCAACCAATCTAACGTCGCCACCTGCAACTAATTCCTCAGTAACAGTATCGATGAAAGCCTTTAAAGCCTTCTCTGCTTCTGTCTTCTTTAAACCTGCCTTCTCGGCCATTTTTGTTGCTAATTCTGATTTGTTCATTGAAATTGTCCTCCTTTATTTTTTTATCACCTTTGCACCCTCGGAATCTGTATCCTCAAAAGTTCCTCCAGCGGTTGCATTGGCAGTTTCAATGTCCTCAAGATTATTTATATACGTTTCTAAGGCATTTGTCAAGGAAAATTCAGCATTTATTTGTAAAAAATGAGAAATTTTTGATAAATTTAATAAAAAACTGCCAATATATTCCATTTTTTCCAAATTATCCATAATTTTCGACCTTTCAAGCTCTGATGACAGTTTGTGGTTTTCTTTTATCAATTTGTCAAAATCAAGACTTTCAAGTTCTGTTTTTTCTGCTTTTGAAATTGTCTTTTCACTTCTCATAAGTGCCGGTAATGATTTTGGAATACTTCTGACAATTTCCATATTACTTTTATATCCCTTTTCCTGTTTTTTTATGCTTTCCCATTTTGAATTTATTTCCTCTGTTGTTTTTATACTGTTTTTTGAAAACACATGGGGGTGACGCATTATCATTTTTCTTGTAATGCCGTCTACAACATCCTCAAATAAAAATAAGTTTTCTCTTTCGGCAAGCTCACTGTGAAAAATTACCTGAAATAATACATCGCCAAGCTCTTCACATAGGTTTTGACTGTTGTTATTGTCAATAGCATCAATAACCTCGTAGGTTTCCTCTATGAAATATTTTTGCAGGCTTTTGTGTGTTTGTGCCTTGTCCCATGGACAGCCGTTTTCGCTGAGAAGTTTTTTCATAACTGCCCTTAAATCCTTTATGTTGTATTTTTTTGACATAATTTACCTCGTTGTTTTTTTATTTGATTATCTCACTTTCTTTTAAAATTTTCAATATATACATTAATTCTTAATAATTAAAAAACTTTACATTATCATTTAACAGTGATAAAATTACAACAGAGGTGATAATATGTATTGTATGCATTGCGGAGAGCAGATAGCTGATAATTCAAACTATTGCAAATACTGTGGCAAATTTGTTGCGGAAAATGAAATTACAGACACTGATGAGAAAATAAGTACAGCTGAGATTATAACTGAAAATGCTGATGTTCCGGAGGAGGTCGGCACTGTTGATGAGGTTATTTATTCAGCTCCTTATGTAGATGAAGAAGAGGAGAAGGTAAAAGTAATAGATGATATTTTCTTTGAGCATTTTCCAAGAAAAAAGAAAATAGGCTTGTTTTTTATTGCAGTGTTTATGACGGCTATTGTTGCCGTTATTGTATTTGCTATATTTTTTCCCGAATTAATGTGACTTATGAGAAGTATTGGCTTTTTGAACTATAAAAAAACTCTCGTTACACCGAGAGTTTTTTTATATTATTATATAAGATTATTTTTTTAAAATTAGATAGCACGAGTAATTGTACCCTTATGCATACCGGTTCTTAAACATCTTGCACAAATGTTAATGGATTTAACATTGCCATTGTCCTCAACAATCTTAATTTTCTTAATGTTAGACTTCCAAGTCTTGTTAGCTCTTCTTGAAACCTGGCTACGGTTAATACTGATTCTGTGACCAGTCTGTCTTGTCTTTTCACAAATTTCACACTTTGCCATTGATTACACCTCCTTAGTCAATTACTCATCGTTATTTATTCTATCAGAAAAATATAACAAATGCAAGAAAAATTTTTAGTTTTTTTAAAAATTATTAAAGCAGGATGAAAATATTGAAAAAAAGTGTAAAATAGTGTATACTTGGCTACAGAAAAGCAAAGGGAGGCTGTATTATGAATTTTAATATAAAAGGTAATACCGGAAATATAACCGTTAATAAAAAAGTTATAGCGGAAATTGCTGCAATTAAGGTTTCTGAATGCAGTAATGTTGCCGGTATGAGTGCTAAAAGTGTAAAGAGCGGTATTGCAGGACTTTTAAAGCCTGAAAGTGCAGTAAAGGGTGTTGATGTAAAAATTGACAGTGACGGTAATATAGATGTAATGCTGCATATAATTGTAAACTATGGGGCAAATATATTTACCGTAAGCAATGATGTTATTGAGTCGGTTAAAAATGAGCTTGTAAATGCATTGGGTACTGACAATATCAGTGTTAATATAAATGTTGAAGGTGTTGTAAGAACCAAGCTTAATGAAAGAAACGAATCATCTGTTGACATATCAGAAAATGACAGTATAGCAGAAGTTTTGGGCATTAAGGCAGGATTAATAGGATTTGTTAAAAAAGAAGATAATGGTTACAATGCCTTAATTGATGATGAAGTTTTGATAGCTGCAGAAGATATTAATAAGGCATCGGAAAATCTTATAGATTATATGACTAAAAAAGCGGAAAATGCAGGTATAATAGCCTTATATTACATTGAAGGTCTTGATGATTGTGCTTATGAGCTTTCTGACTTGATTTCGGAAAAATACAGTGATTTGGATGTGGAGGTTCACTGTGTGGAAGGCTCTGACTATGACTATATAATAGGTGTTGAATAATATGAAGCCAAATGACAGTATCGACGTAATTAAAAATATAGGAAAAACAAGGCAGGAACAGCTTAATAAATTGGGTATTGAAACTGTTGAGGATTTAATTGAGTATTATCCAAGAGATTACGAGGACAGAAGTCGGTTTGCGGCTATAGCTGAAATTGAAACAGGTAAAATCAATACAATAAGAGGCAGAGTTGCCGCAGTGCCTGAAGCTAAGAGAATAAAAGCAATGACTATTGTCAATGTGCGTATTAAAGATGAAAGCGGCACAATAGAATGTGTGTGGTTTAATCAGCCATATGTTAAAAATCAGCTGACTTTAGGCAGAGAGTATACGTTTACCGGCAGAGTAACCGAAAAGTTTAACAGAATACAAATGGAATCTCCGGACTATGAACCTGTAAATAATGAAAGCCTCAATACAGGCAGAATTGTACCTGTGTATACTGTGCCTAAAAAAATGTCACAAAAGGTTATAAGGGGCTGTATTAAAGATGCTATGGACTCCGTTGAAGGAGGTCTTGAGGAGTATATGCCCGAAAGTATACTTAAAAAGCACAGACTTTGCGGCAGGGAGTTTGCTGTGAGAAATATACATTTTCCTGAAAATGATACTGCCTTTTTTAAAGCGAGAAGAAGGCTTGTATTTGATGAGCTTTTGTTTTTACAACTCCATTTACTGGAATTAAAGGGGAATGTGTGCAGTAAAAAATCAGGTGTTGAAATTAAGGACTATGATGATAATGAAATAAGGGAACAATTAGGATTTAGACTTACCTGTGCACAGGAAAAGGTGCTTAATGAAATAAAGGCTGATTTTGATTCCGGCAATGTTATGAACAGGCTCATTCAGGGTGATGTGGGCTCGGGAAAAACTGCCGTTGCTATGATTTCTGCTTATATAGCCATTAGAAACGGTTATCAGGCTGTACTTATGGCACCTACCGATGTTCTTGCCAATCAGCATTTTAAAAGCTTTTCTGAAATTTTTGAGCCAATAGGAATTAAGTGTGAGCTTTTGACAAGCGGACTTAAAAAGAGGGAAAAGGACAGGGCATACGACAATATATTGACAGGGTATGGTAAAATGATAATAGGTACTCATGCCCTTATACAGGACAGAGTTGAGTACAATAATTTAGGTCTTGTTATAACTGATGAACAGCATCGATTTGGTGTAAGGCAAAGAGAAAAGCTGTCTGATAAAGGTGACGAACCTCACGTTCTTGTTATGACGGCAACTCCTATTCCCAGAACTCTGGCACTTATTTTGTACGGGGATTTGGATATTTCAGTCATTGACAAATTGCCTCCGGGAAGAAAAAAGGTAGATACATTTGCCGTAGATCATGGCTATTATCAAAGGCTTTATGCCTTTATAAAAAAAGAGGTGAATAAGGGCAGACAGGTTTACATTATATGCCCTATGATAGAGGAAAATGATAATACAGAGCTTAGAGCCGTTTTAAGCTATACAGAGGAGCTTGACAGAAATATTCTGCCCGACCTTAGTGTAAGCTGTGTTCACGGCAAAATGAAAAATGCCGAAAAACAGTTTGTTATGGAGGAGTTTTCAAAGGGGCACATAGATGTGCTTGTGTCTACAACCGTTATTGAGGTAGGTATCAATGTGCCCAATGCCACATTGATGATAATAGAAAATGCGGAAAGGTTTGGACTTTCAGCTCTTCACCAGCTGAGGGGACGAGTGGGCAGAGGCGGCGAAAAAAGTTACTGTGTACTTGTAAGCGATGCTAAAAATAAGGTAGCTAAGGAAAGGCTTTCAATAATGTGTAAAACAAACGACGGATTTGTAATTTCAGAAAAGGATCTTAATCTTAGAGGCCCCGGAGATTTCTTTGGAACAAGACAGCACGGTCTGCCTGAAATGAAAATTGCCAATTTATACAAAGATATTGACATATTGAAAGAAGTACAGGCTACGGCTATTGAGCTTTATAACAATGACAATGGATTGAAAAATGTTGAAAATTCACTATTAAAGGCTAAAATTCTTGATGTATTTACTACAAAAGTAAAAAAAATCTGTTTATAATAAAATAAACTGTTTACTTAATTGTAATTTTCTTGTATAATGATTATATATGTAAAGGTGGAAAAGCTATGAGAGTAATATCAGGATCTGCAAGAGGGCGAAAGCTGAAAGCTCCCGAGGGACTTACAACACGTCCTACAACTGACAGAATAAAAGAATCCCTGTTTAATATAATTGCAGGGGATTTATATGAATGCAGATTTCTGGATTTATTCAGCGGCAGCGGCGGAATGGGCATAGAGGCTCTTTCAAGAGGTGCTGAAAAGGCTGTCTTTGTAGATAATAACAGAAACAGCATTTCTGTCATAAATGACAATATTAAAGCTGTCCGTTTTGAAGACAGGGCAGAGGTTTTAAACTGTGATATTTCCTCTGCTGTAACAAGGCTTGGAAACAGGGGCGAAAAGTTTGATATTATATTTATGGATCCGCCTTATAACAAAGGCTTTGTTGAAAGTACCCTTACATATATTGTTAAGGCTGATATACTTGCTGATGACGGCTATATTATTGCGGAGCAGTCACAGGAGGATAAAATACCTGATGTCCGGGGTCTTGAAGTGTTCAGGGTTAAGGACTATAAAATAACTAAAATGACTTTTCTGTCAGCAGCAGGGACAGATGAAAAACTGGGGGATTAAAATATGCATATTGCCGTATATCCGGGCAGCTTTGATCCGACAACAAACGGTCATTTGGACATAATTGCAAGAGCATCAAAACTTTGTGACAAACTTATTGTCGCTGTTCTTGAAAATCCGTCTAAAAAACCTTTGTTTACGGTTGAAGAAAGGGTAGAACATCTTAAAATTATACTTAAGGACTATACTAATGTAGAGGTTCATTCTTTTTCGGGACTTCTTGTGGATTTTGTGAAGAGCGTTGGCTCAAATATTGTAGTCAGAGGTTTAAGGGGTGTAACTGATTTTTCTTATGAGTTTCAGATGGCACTTACAAACCGTTCTATGGATAGTGAAATAGAGACTCTTTTTATATCGGCTGATACCCAGTATTTGTTCTTTAGTTCAAGTCAGGTTAAGGAAATTGCTTTATTCGGCGGAAACATTGACAATATGGTTCCTAAGATTATAAAAGACGAAATCAGTAAAAAGTTAAATAATGAAGTTAATTAGTATTAGGAGGAATTAAAATGGAATCTTCAGTGTATACACTTTTGGAAAATCTTGAGGACTTACTTGATAGGGCTAAACAGGTGCCTTTATCATCAAGTATAAGAGTTTCTAAAGAGGAAATTCTTGAAATTATTGACGGTATTCGCCTTGCTTTGCCCCAAGAAATTAAACAGGCTCAGAGAATAGTTCACAACAGTGAGTCTATTATTAACAACGCTCACGGAAGTGCTCAGGGGATTATTAATGCTGCTGAGGAAACTGCTGAAAAAATGACTATGGAGCACGAAATAACAAAGAGAGCTCAGGAGGAAGCAGAGGCTATTATTAATGATGCCAGAGGAAAGGCAGAGGATATGCGTTTAGGTGCCATTGAGTATGCTGACCAGATGCTTGCAAACACTGAAAGCAAAATTAAAAACGTGCTTGACAACTTAAGTAAGAGAACTAATAATGTGCTTGACTTCCTTTCAAAGGAAACAGATTCTATTTTCAGTGAGAGAGAAGCCTTGAGAGAACTTTTTGAACAGGCTCCACCTGTTGATGCTCTCCCATATAACAATGATGATTCTAACAATAACTAAATACTATTCAAACTTTGTTTTTGAAGGGTGCCGATAAGTCGACACCCTTATTGTGCGTATAAAGGATATAGAAAAAAGCACAGTATAAATGCTGAAATACCGTGTATAAATTTAAAAAATATGTATCTTAATGAGGACAGGTCTGTTGATGAAATATAACCTAAGCTTTGAGAGTGGACAGACAGTCCGCCGAAGGCTGTAATACCGCTTATAAGGCTTAAAGAAAGTTGGTTTATATTTATCAGCTCTTTACAGCCGTTTGTTATTTCAAGAAAACCGAAAATTATACCTTTAGCATAAGAATTTAAACAGTATTCCGCAATGAATTTTTGCAGAAGGCTGCATATTATTGAAAAAAATATTATGTAGCCGCCAACCATAACTATAGCTTCAATTCCGTTATATATACTCTTTTTTAATTCTATGCCTATATTAAAGCTTTGGTATGAAAAGGAGTATGTAATTTTTGTTTTGGGTTTTGGCAGAATAATACCTATAATAAGGGCAGAAATATAATGTATGGCAAGGAGAAATAAGCCTGACTTTGTGTCCTTTAAAAGTCCTGCCCCGAGAGTCCCTGTTATAAAAAGAGGTCCTGAGTTATTAGTAAAGGATAAAAGGTAGTTTGCCTCCTTTTTTGTAAGCTTTTTTTCTGTGTAAAGCTCACTTACAAGTTTTGCACCTATGGGATAGCCTGAGAGAAGTCCGCTTATTACTGCAAATATACCGTAGCCGCTTATGCCGAAAAGTTTGTTTGTAACAGGGCTTAAAAATTTTGACAGCATAAAGGGAAAAGGTGTTGCTTTTAAAAGGTTTACACTTATCATAAAGGGCAGCAAAGCAGGCAACACAAAATTACACCATAACAAAAGTCCTTTTCTGACGGCTTCCATAATTTCTTTAGGAAATATTAGTATAATTAGATTGAAAAATACAAGAAAAATTGTTATAATATAAATGTATATGTTCTTTTTTATTATTGTCACCTCTCAGGTATCTTATATATCATTATATGATATATTCAATGATTAAGAACCATACAAATAAAATAAAGGAGGAATAATTGTGTTTAGTGATAATAAGAGCGGCAAAAACAATGCCAAAAGAAATAAAGTAAATTCATTTAAAACTAAAAACACAACGTCTACTGAGCACAATAGTTACAGAAGTTCCTCATCTCAGGGAAACAAAAGAAGAAAATTGCCGGATCTTCCCAAAAGAAATACAGACAGAAGCGGATTAAATGATTATAACTTCCCTTCTTATACATATAAAAGTTCTTATGGCAGCTATAGCAGTCAAAGAACTAAAAATAATTCCTTACAAAACAGAAATACTGCTTATGAAAATAAAAGAAATCAGAATAGTAACAAGGCTGATACAAAAAAGAAAAGCAAAAAACAGGGCGGTTTGTTAGAGGGTATTTTCGCCGTTATACTTGGTTTTTCATCCCTTGTTAGGGGAGGAAGAAGAAGCAATGCGAAGATTGTTAAAAATCAGACTGTTTCTGCAAGAAGGAACAGTGTTGCATTGCCTATATTTATATTTTTTATTATACTTTGCTTTATATATGTTATAGGCTCATCAGTTAATTTTCTTACTAAAAAGATTGTAAATTATGATATTCTTGCCTATGGGACTGTTGACACACCTAAATCCGCAAATGCTATTATTGTAAGAAGCGAGAAGCTTTATAACACTGAAAAGGCCGGCGTAATATCATACGATGTGGCTGATAATGAAAAGGTTAAAAAGGGTGCTGTTGTATGCAGTATTAAGGACGAGGCTGTTGTTGCACAGATGCAGGCAAGTCTTGATGATATTAACGAGCAGATAATGAAGATACAGACAGAGCGTCAGGATATTTCCGTTTATTCTGAGGATATAAAAAAATATAATACTCAGATAAAGGATGTAATTGACGAAAACGCCCTTGATTATGCCTATATGAAGCTTGGCAATATATATGAGCTTGGAAATACTGTAAAAAAGCAGCTTGATACAAGAAATCAGTATTTGTTAAGTGAAAACAGCGGTGAGCTTAAGGAACTTGTTTCACAGAAAAAGGAGCAGGAAAGTAAGCTTAATGAAAATATAAGCAATATTGTTGCAGAGGAAAGCGGTATTGTGTCTTATTATATTGACGGTCTTGAAGAGGAGCTTACTCCTGAAAATATGGACAGCATTACAAAGAGTATGATTTCTGATACCGTTAAGGCTGAAAGCAGCTTTAAGAGCAGTGTAAAGGCTAACACTCCTGCCTTTAAGCTTGTAACGTCAAATACATGGTATATAGTATCATATATTAATAAGGACTATATTAAGGAATGGGAAAAGGGCGATACAAGAACAATATATATTAAGGATGATGAGGGCAGACAGCACCGACTTGAATCCTATGTTCAGGAGCTTACACCCGGTGATAGTGAAACATTTGTAATACTGAAAATTACAAGAGATATGACAGACTTTATTAATGTAAGAAATATTACAATTGAAACAGAAAGCTCTGAAAGGGGATATAAAATACCTAACAGTGCTGTAGTTGAGGAAACATTGATGAAGATTCCCACATCATACGTGGATTCGGATGGCAATGTAATTAAGGTGGATAACGGCAGTAACAAGACAGTTGCGGTAAGTGTATCAGGCAAAGATCCCGATGATTCAAATTACAGCTACACACCTGTACAGATGGGTGTAATTAACGTGGGAGATACCATTAAATCACCTGTAAGTGACGAAACATTTGTTATTGCGGATGTACTTAATACTAAAGGTATTTATGTTGTAAATACGGGTATTGCAGAGTTTAGGACTATTGATTTGACCAATTCCGTGTCAAACAGTACTCACACTATTCTTGATCCAAGCTACAATACCAATATTTATGTTTATGACAGAATTTTGACAGATCCTCGTAATGTTGAAAAAGAGGAAATGGTATATGAATAGAGGTAATAAAAATGAGTATTAAAGAAAATTTGGCAGATATAAATGCCAAAATAACTGCTGCCGCTGAAAAAAGCGGCAGGAAAAGAGAGGATATTCTTCTCCTTGCCGTAAGCAAAACCATTGATGTGCCAAGAATAAAAGAGGCTGTAAATTTAGGGCTTACAGAGCTTGGCGAAAACAAGCCACAGGAAATAAATTGGAAATATTTTGAAATAGAAAATGTAAAGTGGCATCTTATAGGTCATCTGCAGACAAACAAGGTTAAATATGTTATAGATAAGGTATGCCTTATTCATTCGGTTGACAGTTTAAAACTTGCCGAGGAAATAAGCAAAAGAGCAAAAGCAAAGAATATAACAATGAATGTTCTGGTTGAAATTAATATTGCAGGTGAAGAGGCAAAGCACGGTGTTCCTCTTAATGAAGCTGAAAATCTCGCCCTTGAAATAAGTAAACTTGACAATATAAGGGTTAAAGGGTTTATGACGGTGGCACCTTTTGTGGAAAATCCTGAGGAAAACAGACAATATTTTAGTCAAATGAGAAAATTATTTGTTGACATTAGGGACAAAAACTATAATAATATAGATATGAAATATTTATCTATGGGTATGACTAATGATTATGAAATAGCTGTTGAGGAAGGTGCCAATATTGTAAGAATAGGCACAGGACTTTTTGGCGCAAGAGATTATTCAAAATAAAGAGATATTTATTAAGAACATTTAGGAGGAAGTAATAAAATGGCTGAATTTTGGGAAAAGTTAAAAACAATGGTAATGGGTACTCCCGATGAATATGATGAAGAGTATGATGAATACGATGAAGATTATGATGAGTACGACGAAGATTATCAGGACAGCAGGTCATCTAAGCCAAAGTTTGACTTTATGAGAAACTTCAGAAAGTCAAATGATGAGGAGGAGGAAGAGGATAGATCTTCCTATCGCAGAAGTTCTTCTTCAGGCAGAAACAGTAATGTAATTGATATTAATGCCAAGGTTAAAATGAGTGTTGTTGTGTCAACTCCTCATTCTGTTGAAGAGGCAAGTGAAATTGCCGGTGACCTTCTTGAAAGAAAGACAGTTATTGTTAATCTTGAAGGTGTTGAAAGAGGTATGGCACAGAGAATTACAGATTTTTTAAGCGGCGTGAGATATGCTATTGATGGTTCAATTAAGCAGATTTCAAGCAGAATTTATGTTATAGGACCTTATGATGTTGATATTTCAGGAGAGTTTAAGGATGAGCTTGCGGCAAACGGTATTAATTTCCCTAAGAGTTTTTCTCGTAAGAGCCGCAGCATATATTAGTGGCTTTGCTTTACAAAAAGGAGAGATTATATGAGTATAGGTAATATTCTGGCTGAGGCAGTAGGTGTGTTTTTTAATATACTTTCATTTGCCATTCTTGTGAGATGTATTCTTTCATGGCTGCCTTTAGACAGAAATAATTTTTTTGTGAAATTGGTTTATTCTTTAACAGAGCCTATATTGGGTCCGGTAAGGAGATTAATTGATAAATCCCCCTTGGGCGGCGGTATGATGATTGATTTTTCTCCGGTTATTGCATTATTTATTTTGAATTTTGTTTATATTATTATTTTAAGAGTTATAAGCAGTATTTTTTAATTATGAATAGAAGAGATTTGTTAAACAGTATAAGTGACAGTGATGAAAGGCTTGCTTTGGCTAAAGCTATTGACAGGCTGGAGCTTGCTAAAAAAACATATACACCTGAATTTTCTATATTTATGGATCCGTATAAAGCATATTCTATAAGGGATATGCTTTTAAACAATGAATGTGATATTTTGATATACGGTGGATATGGTGACAGTGAAAGAGTGAAAATAGGATTTTTCCCTGAATTTAGCAATGCCGGCATTAATGATTTTCCTATTAAGGCTGTAGAGATAAGCTATAATTTACAGTTTAGCAGGACTTTAAGTCACAGGGATTTTTTGGGATCTATACTTGGACTTGGTATAACCAGAGAAAAAACAGGTGATATAATTATTGATGACGGCAAAGCAGTTGCATTTGTGGATAGTGATATTGCCGATTATATTGTCATTAATCTTGAAAGAGTGGGACATACGAAGGTAAGGGTAAAAGTACTTGAAAACTTTAATCCAAAGCCAAAAGAGGTACAGGAAAAAAGACTTACTGTTCCCGGTCTTAGAATTGATGCTGTTTTAAGTGGTGCTCTTAATATATCAAGAGGTAAGGCTTCAGATTTAATTAAGAGTGAAAAGGCTTTTGTCAACTGGAAAAAGATAACTACAATTTCTCATAGCGTTAAGGAAAATGATGTTGTCACACTCAGAGGTGTGGGACGTGTTAAAATAAATGAGGTAATGGGTATAACAAAAAAGGACAGAATACTTATAAATGTATCTGTTTTTAAATAGATAAAACAAAGGAGGTCACATTATGGCTGCATTAACACCTATGGACATTGAAACCGTTGAATTTAAGAAAACACCTTTTAAGGGCTATTTGGCGGAAGAGGTTGACTTATTTTTGGATAAAGTAATTATGGAGTTTGAAAGACTTTATAAGGACAATGCCCGGCTTACGGATAAGCTAAGCTCCTGTGAGGAGGTTATAAAGCACTATAAAGACCTTGAAGATACAATAAAAAGCTCTATTGTAAGAGCTGAAAAAACAGCTGATGATACTGTTAAAAATGCCACTGAACGCTCTGAGCAGATTATAGCAAATGCAGAGCAAAGGGCACAAAGCATTATTAATGATGCTCATACACAGGCACAAAATATGCTGAGTGAAGGCAATGCAGAGCTGGCTGAAATTAAGTCACAGGCTGCAAGTATCAAGGCTGAATATGTTAAGGTAAAGAATTTATTAAAAAATATGCTTATTACTCAAATGAATGTTCTTGAATCAGATACGGAAAATTTTGAGAATGAGGAATAATTAAGGTGGAATTATGAAGATTTTAAGTGTCGATACAGGCAAAACTGTGTACCCTATTTACATAGATAATAATTACAGCAGTTTGATTGATGCCTTTGAAAAGGCAGGGCTTACGGGAAGAAGTGTTTGTATTATTACTGATACAAATATTGAGCCTTTGTATGTTGAAAATGTAAAAGCCATTATGGAAAGTCACTTTACAAGGGTTTGCCATTATGCTTTTGAGGCGGGAGAAAACAGTAAAAATCTTAATACAATTATGGATTTTTATAATTTCTTTATTGAAAATCATTTAGACAGAAAATCGGTTCTTGTTGCTTTAGGTGGCGGTGTTGTTGGTGATATGTGCGGCTTTGCTGCGGCAACGTATATGAGGGGCATAGCTTTTGTTCAAATGCCTACGACCCTTTTATCCCAGGTAGACAGCAGTGTGGGAGGAAAAACAGGCGTTGACTTTATGGGCAACAAAAATATGGTAGGAGCTTTTTATCAGCCTGAATTTGTTTATATTAATACTGCAACTCTTAATACACTGCCTTACAGAGAGGTGGCGGCAGGTATTGCCGAGGCTGTAAAATACGGATATATTATTGACAGAGATTTCCTTAATTATTTTATTGAAAATAAGGAGAAAATCAAGTCTCTTGATTCACAGGCAATAAATGATGTTATTTATTTCTCCTGCAAGGCAAAGGCTGATGTTGTAAGTCAGGATGAGAAGGAAAACGGTTTAAGAGCCATACTTAACTTTGGTCATACATTTGGTCATGCGGTAGAAACCCTTTCTGACTTTAGTATGCTCCACGGTGAGTGTGTTGGTATAGGTATGCTTTCAGGTCTTTATTTTTCAGCTAAAAGAGGACTTGTTGGTGAAAATGAAGTTAGAAAATGCGAGGAGCTTTTAAAATTTTTTGAGCTTCCCGTGAGAATTAAGGATTACAGTGTTGCAGAAATTCATAAGCAGATGTTTAATGACAAGAAAACTAAAAACGGTGTTATTAACATTGTTGCCCTTGAAAAAATAGGTAAGGCTTATGTGGATAAAACTGCATCTGCCGATGAAATTGATGAGGCTGTTGATTATATTATAGGAAGTTAAAACTTCCTATG
>DBGCRA010000094.1:0-8582 GCA_048359195.1 Candidatus Gallispira sp. | reverse complement strand
CTGAAAGAAATGCGAGCATTTCTTTCAAGGCTGTCGACTTTTTCGACAGCCTGTGCCATTTTTTATAAAAATGGCTTAAATACTAGGGTTTTATTGGTGGCTTTCTTTATAAAATAATTTTTTACTTAAATTTTACAATAATTATACATATTTATGTATAACTTAAGGTTTAATTATTGTATAATGTAAATGAAACATTAAAGGAGGAATTGGCTTTGGGTAAAAATATTTTTATAACCGAGGATGACGAAAGCATAAGAGCATTGATTAAGGTTGCTCTTGAAGGTTACAATCATAATGTATATGATTTTGAAACAGCTGAAGAAGCATTAAAAAAAATGAGCACAGTTAAACCTGACCTTGCCATATTTGATTTAATGCTTCCCGGAATGCAGGGAACAGAGGCTGTTAAAAAAATAAGAGAAAATGATAATTTTAAAAAGCTGCCTATTATAATACTTACTGCCAAAGACAGTGAAATTGATAAAATAATTGGTCTTGACAGTGGTGCTGATGATTATGTAACCAAGCCTTTCAGTGTAATGGAGCTTATGGCAAGGGTGCGTTCACAGTTAAGACGCTGCGAGGATAATGCAGTTAATTATAAGGAAATGGGGAGCTTAAAAATAAATACTGACACAAGAGAAGTATTTGTAAATGATAATCCTGTTGTATTAACATTTAAGGAGTATGAGCTTCTTGTCTATCTGATTGACAATACCCATCGTGTGGTAACAAGAGATGAGCTTCTCAATAAAATATGGGGTTATGAGTATACGGGAGAAACCAGAACTATAGACATACATATAAGGACATTAAGACAAAAAATAGGTTCTGCAGGAGAATATATTAAAACAATAAGGGGTATGGGCTATAGAATAAATAAGGATAAATAATATGTCAAAAGCCATATATAAAAGGGTTGTAGCAATAGTATTAATTGCTTTGGCAATATATTCTGTAATTTTTTCATATTTATACAGCAGCTACAATTTAAAAGAAACCAAGGTTGAAATGATAGACCTTATTGATGAGATAGATAACTTTATAGACTATGACAGCAATATACAAGAAAGTGTTGAAAGACTTCATTCCTTTGTACATCTGAAAAACTCCAGAATAACAATAATTTCGTCTGAAGGAGTGGTTCTTGCAGAAACAAATAAAGACTTGGAGCAGCTTGAAAATCACAGTGACAGACCTGAAATTATTTCTGCAGGATATGGAAAAATAGGTGTAAACACAAGATATTCGGAATCATTACAGGAGAATATGCTTTATGTTGCCAAAAAATCTAAAAACTCAGATAATATTATAAGGCTTGCTATTCCCTTTAGCAATAAGCTTGTTTTTATAAAAACCCTATTGCCCACAATTATTATTACAACTATTTTAACTTTAATGCTTGCAATGCTTATAAGCAGCAGAATTATAAGAAAAATAACTGAGCCTCTAAAGGAACTTACAACAGAACTTTTAAAAATACAAAGCGGTGAGGATTTAAAACTTAAAACCTACGAATATAAGGAGCTTAATGCCGTAGCAAAGGCTATAAACATATTGTCTGAAAGAATTGAAAGGGCAATGAGAAGCATTACGGAAATTAACAAAAGAACTGAATATATACTTGATAATATGAAGGATGGTCTTGTTTTTATTGACCACAAAAAAAATGTTATAGGTATAAATGATTCTGCAAAAGAAATATTTGATTGCAGCAACAAAAAGAAATATCTTAATATAATTCATTACACCAGAAATCTTGACATTATTGATGCCGTAAATGATGTAATAGATTTAAGAAAAGAAAGAGAATTCGACATTACACTTGAAGATGAAAGAATAATATCAGTTCATGTGTCCAGAGTTATGAAGGGTGTAATTGAAAAAAATCACGGCGGTGCAATTATACTTCTTATTGATGTTACAACAGTCAGACAAAACGAGAAAATGCGTGAAAACTTTTTTGCAAATGCTTCTCATGAGTTAAAGACACCGATTACATCAATTAAGGGATATTCAGAATTATTGACAAGCGGAATTCCTTATACCGATGAGCAGAAAAATGAATTTCTTATGCGAATTAAGAAGGAGACGGATAATATTACATCATTAATTAATGATATACTGTCTATTTCACGAATTGAAGCAGGCAGAGGAAGTCAGGATAAAACAGAATTTAACATTAAAACTATGCTTTTGGAAATGGCAAAGGAATTTGAGCCAATGCTAAGCGAAAATAATATAGAGTTGAATATTTTTTGCGGCGATATAATTATTATCGAAGAAAAATCAAAGTTTTTAACACTGTTTAATAACCTAATTTCAAATGCAATAAAATATAATGTTCAAAACGGCAAGGTTTATGTTACCGTTGCCTATGTTAATGACAAAATATGCATAGAAGTAAGTGACACCGGAATTGGTATACCTAAAATTGACCAGACGAGGGTTTTTGAAAGATTTTACAGAGTTGACAAGGGCAGAAGTAAAAAAGTTGGAGGTACAGGACTTGGTCTTGCTATTGTAAAGCATATTGTCAGTTATTATAACGGTATAATTTCCCTTGACAGCGAGGTTGATAAAGGTACTACTATTAAACTTGAGCTTAATATATAACTCTTAAAGGCATTGTTAATTTACAATGCTTTTTTTCTTGTATATATTTGAATTTTATGTTAAAATCAATATTAGTATTATACAAGGAGGCATTATAATGAAAATTAGTTATAAAAGAATTTTCAGTGCTGTTTTGTCAGCATCAATTTTATTTGGCTCTATGCCGACTTTTGCCGGAACAGCGGTAAAAGCAGTAACAATTACAGTTGGTAAAGAGGGCGAATGTGATTATAAAACCGTTCAGGAGGCTGTTAATTCAATTAAGAATACGCCTACTGAAAAAAACAGAGCTACGATTAAAATAAATCCGGGAATTTACAATGAGGATGTAAATATAGACAAGCCTTATGTAACACTAGTTAATGCAAGCAATAAGGGTGAAGTTGTAATTACATATGATAAGGCAAACGGACATTCTGATCCTGCAAAAAATTTTGGTACAGATAAAACGGCTACAGTAACGGTCAGTGAAAATGCAACAGGTTTTACGGCAAAAAACATTACCTTTGTAAATTCATATAATATTGATGAGCCTGACAGTGATGTAAGAAGTCAGTCTCAGGCTGTTGCTCTTGAAACTTTGGCGGATAAAGTTACACTTGAAAATTGTAAAATCATAGGAAGACAGGATACCTTATATTTAAAAGGGGCTTCTCAGGGACAACAGGTAGCAGGAGCAAATTCTGCAAGAGTATATTTAAAAGATTGTTATATTGAGGGTACGGTAGACTTCATTTTTGGCGATGCAACTGCTTATTTTGATAATTGTAGTTTAAATATGGCATATTATAAAAATGGTGGTCACTTTACTGCACCTAATACCACATTATATAATATAGGCTATGTATTCAACAACTGTAAATTAACAGTTGATAAAGCATATACACAGGATATGGCCGAAAAAATTGATTTGGGCAGACCATGGCAGTGTGACAGTGCATATCCTAACTATGGCTCAAATTCAGTATTTATTAACTGTACTATGCCGGAAATTATGAATTCTGAAGGCTTTAGCCTTTGGGATGACAGTACAATTATAAATAAAGTAAGATTTATGGAATACGGTTCAAAAGAATCTAATGGCAGAACTATGGATTTAAGCGGCAGGGCTGACTATGTTAAAATTCTTACCGCAGAACAGGCAAAGTATTTTAATGCCTATAATGTATTAAAGGGCAGTGACAACTGGAATCCAACAGGCAAAACCGGCGAAACAGGATCTTGTGATGTTACATTAAACAGCTATAATGTATCAATTCCTTTGGGTGAAACATTTGAACTTAAAGCAAACAATGTGCCGGTTGAAAATGAAAATAAAATTACATACAGCAGTAAGGACAGCAGTATTGCAGAAATTAGTGATACCGGTATTATCTCTGCCAAAAAAGTTGGAAGTACAGTTATAAGTGCTGCAAATGAAAACGGACTTGAAAGCTATACAAATGTAACCGTAACGTCAGCAAGAACTGCTTTACCTGAAATTGACAGTATTGCAATTATTAATGAAAGCAATTTAATTGTTGGACAAAAACTTGTGGCAAATTACAGCTATGCATTAAACAGTGATAATTCTATTGATGCGGCTAAATTACGCTGGTATGCAGTTAAGGGTAATGACAAATATGTTATTAAAGAAGGTGTAGGTGAATATTACAGTACTTATACTGTAATGCCTGAGGATATAGGCTATAACATTATGCTTGAGGTATATCCTGCAACAGTAACAACTTATGAAGAATATGGCACACCAAAGTCTTATACAACCGCAAATGCCGTAAAAGCCAAATCTGATGAAAATGGTGCAATTTACAGAACTAATTTTGATAATATAAATGACTGGGAAACTGTAGGCAATTGGAATACCATAAACAAATATGACAATAGTTTTGTATCAGCAGCCTGTGACAATAACGGCACTTCATTTATGAAGTATACAAAGGGCAGCCGGTGGGACAATATTAATATTAAGGGCAGATTTAGATTTAATCCTGAAAAGAAGGGTTTAAGTTCAGAAGGCTTTTATAATTTTTATATAAATTACAGCGATGATGACAATTCATACTATTTATTAAATATTGGCAGAGGCAGTAATACAAAGAGTTTACAGCTCTACCTTTATAAGGTGGTTAATAGTGAAAAAACACTGTTGACAAGTGATACTGCAAGTCTTAAAAACAATATATATCAAAACGCAGGTGAGGATAATCCTTACTTTACAATAGAATTCAGTAAAAACGACAGCAATCTTGAAATGTATTTTTACATTGAAGGAACTGATAAATATCTTGCAAAGCTTACAGCAAAGGACGAACAGGCTTTAGGCAAAGGAACAATAGCCTTTGAAGCAGGCGGTGATGATAATGTTGTTATGATGGACAGCATAAGTGTTGTTGGAAACAATACAACAGATGACAGTCACAAAACAAAGATTTATGTAATGGGTGATTCTACTGCTGTAGCTTATGGTAATGACAATACAATTGGTGGATGGGGCGAATATCTTGTAAATTACTTTAACAGTGATGTTGAAATAATAAATAAAGCTGAAGGCGGCAGAAGTGCACGTTCATATCTTAATCAGGGCAGACTTAAAGAAGTATTTGAAGAGGTTGGTCCAGGGGATTATGTATTTATACAGTTTGGTACAAATGATCAGCGAACTGATGATAATGCCTTTATGGAGCATGCAGTAATGCTTGGTGAACCTGATGAAAACGGTATATATCCGACTATTCCCGGAGTTAAGTGTGCAACACCTGAATATATATATAATTTCTATAAGGACAGCGAATATCCTTATGATACCACATTCTATCCTTATGAAAGCGGAACTTTTAAGTGGTATATGAAACAGCATGTTGATGCTATAAAGAAAACAGGAGCTACTCCTGTACTTTTGACACCAATGTGCAGAATGTTCTTTGACAGTGAAGGTAAGATTGTATCTCATTTTGGTGAAAATGATGGCTATATTGAAGCTATAAGACAGTTAGCCGATGAAGAAAATATTGAATGTATTGATATGTATGACATTACGAAAAAGCTTTATGAAAGCTATGGTGTAATGACTACACAGGGCTTGCATAATGTAAATGCTGATGGTTCAGTTGATTTAACCCATTACAATAAATTTGGTGCAAATCTTATTGCAAGCAAAATGGCAGAAGCAATTAAGGGATCTGTTCTTACTGTAAGAAGCTGCATTGTTAATTCTGATGTGGCAGTAAGTAAAACAGAATCATTAAAAAGCGGAAACCTGTATGTTGTAGGCAGTACAGCGGCAGGAGGAGCTAACAATGACAATATGGCTGTTAAATCAAGAGGCTTTGGCGACTATTTGCAGAAGTATTTATCAAATAAGATAAGCGTCAAAAATCTTGCTGTAGATGATGCCACTATTAAGAGCTATACTAAAACAGATGAATACAAAACATTTATCGATAATCTTTCAGCAGGAGATTATGTTGTTATTAATTTCGGAGAAAACGATGCTGACTATGCAAGCAATGTAAGAGAATATGATAAATACTCCTATCCATCAAATAATGAAAGTGATATTGATTCTTTCAGCTATTATTTATATAACAATTACATTAAGCCTGCAAAAGAAAAGAAGGCTGTAGTTATTGTTACTACGCCTGTGGCTAAAAGAAATTTTGTTGACGGTTCTTATGTAAACGATAATAATATATATGTTGAAAATGTTATTTCAATGGTACAGAAGTATTCTACATTCTATGTAAACTTAAATAATGTAACAGCAGATATGTATAATACAATGGGTGAAGAGGGCAGCAAGGTCCTTAATGCTTATGACAGAGAAACAGGCATAATAAACAATGCTTTCAGTGAATTTGGTGCTGAGCTTACAGCAAAGAAATTCTTAACTATGATGCAGCAGTCCTCATCCTCTTTAAAGGCTTATATTAATAATGAGGCATTAACAGCAACAAGCAATATGACAAGAGCTGACTTTGTAACTATGGTTATGGATATATTGAATGAAGACAGGACCGCTGCTAATAACTTTGATGATGTTACAAAGGGCAAATATTATGAAAATGCTATCGGTTTAGCTAAGGAAATGGGCATAGTTAAACCGGTTGCAGGTAATAATTTTATGCCTGAAAGCACATTACGGGGTGATTTTGCTGTTGAGGTTATTAAGAATGTATTGGATTATAAAAACTCAAAGGCTGATATGGAGGAGGTATATAACCTGTTAAAGGGAGATGTATCTTATGAAATCGGTATTTGGTCTATAGACAGATTATACGAGGAGTTAAACTAAAATGAAATTTATATCTTGGAATGTAAATGGTTTGAGAGCCTGTGTTGGCAAAAATTTTATGGAATTTTTTAATGAAATAAATGCCGATATTTTTTCAGTACAGGAAACAAAGTTACAGGAAGGTCAAATTAATCTTGACCTTCCCGGATATTATCAGTACTGGAATTACGCAGAAAAAAAGGGATATTCAGGAGTAGCAGTTTTTACAAAGAATGAGCCTATTTCCGTAAGCTATGGTATTGGTATTGAGGAACACGATAAAGAGGGCAGAGTTATTACTCTTGAGTTTGAGGACTTTTACTACGTAACCTGTTATACTCCCAATTCACAAAATGAACTGGCAAGACTTGACTATCGTATGACATGGGAGGATTCTTTCAGAAATTATCTTGTAGAGCTTGATAAAAAGAAGCCTGTTATATTATGCGGCGACCTTAATGTTGCCCATAAGGAAATTGACCTTAAAAATCCTAAAACCAACAGAAAAAATGCCGGCTTTACCGATGAAGAGAGGGGTAAATTTACGGAGCTTATCGAAGCTGGCTTTATTGACAGTTTTAGATTTTTTTATCCTGAGGTTGAAGGTATTTACAGCTGGTGGAGCTACAGATTTAAAGCCAGAGAGAAGAATGCAGGTTGGCGTATTGACTACTATGTGGTAAGTGAAAGACTTAAAGACAGACTTGTATCCGCAAAAATTCATACAGATATTTTCGGGTCAGACCATTGTCCCGTAGAGTTGGAATTAAGGTGAGAATATGCATAAAATAATTACACCTGTAGAGGCTAAAAAAATAATTGATGAAAATGCCGATATTGAAATTGTAGATGTAAGAGATGAGGATGAACTTGTTGAGGGGTATATTGAGAACTCAATACTCATTCCTCTTGATACATTTGAGGAAAATGCCGAAATTAAGCTTAAGGATAAAAATAAAAAGATTTTAGTTTATTGCAGAAGCGGACGCAGAAGTGCTATGGCGTGTGAAATATTGGATAAACTTGGCTATAGTGACGTTTACGATTTTGGCGGTATAATTAATTGGCCTTTTGAAAAGGTAATGTAATAAAAATGGCTGTTATAAAATAACAAAATTAGGTTATTTTACAACAGCCATAATTAATATATGTATTTTTAATAACTTAAGATTATAGTTTTATTATTATTGTTATATTCAATCGATATTCCAAGGCTCTCGCTTACTGCCCTTAGAGGAATATAAGTCCTGTTGTCGTATATTTCTGCCGGAACATCAAGTTCATAAATATTATCATTAATGAAGTACTCATTGCTATTAATTATAAATTTTACAATATTGCCTGCTTTATTTACATAAGCTGTCTTTGTACTGCCGTCCCATTCTACTGTACAGCCAATAAGCTCTGTTATATTTCTGAGAGGAACAAGAAGTCTGTTATTTTTATTTATTGCTCCTATATCATCAGCAGTTTTTGTTATTATAGTTTTATTACTGATTTGGAATCCATTAGATATGGTACTTTCTTCTGTATGCTGTTCTTCTTCAGAAATAAGTTCTGTAGTTTCTATATCGGAATTTAAGATATATTTATCCAGTACACTTTTATAAATATTTCTGTAAACAGTTGAATCTTTAGGTCCAATATTCAATTCTTCATTAGTAAGACTATCAACAAAATCATTTGTGTTAGT
>DBGCRA010000093.1:0-3855 GCA_048359195.1 Candidatus Gallispira sp. | reverse complement strand
TTAACAAAGTAAAAAATATTATTGGTGTAATGAGCGGTAAGGGCGGTGTCGGTAAGTCAACAGTATCGGCTATGCTTGCCAAAGAACTTGCCAAAAAAGGCTTTTCTGTAGGTCTTCTGGATGCTGATATAACAGGTCCAAGTGCCTGCAGACTTATGGGCTTAACAGGCAAAAGAGCTTTTGCCGAAAATAATCTTATAATACCTGTTGAAAATGAGGATGGCATTAAAGTATTAAGCCTTAATCTTATGCTTCCTGACGAAAATCAGCCTGTAGTATGGAGAGGTGCTATGCTTTCAAGCTGTGTAAAGCAGTTTTGGGTAGAGGCTCTTTGGGGTGAGCTTGACTACCTCATTGTAGATATGCCTCCCGGAACAGGTGATATTTCCCTTACCGTAATGCAAAGTATACCTTTAAGCGGCATTGTTATGGTAAGCATTCCACAAGATATGGTAAATATGATAGTTTCAAAATCTATTAATATGACTAAAATGCTTAATGTTCCCATTTTAGGTCTTGTTGAAAATATGAGCTATATAATCTGCCCTCACTGCGGCGAAAAGATTAAAATTTATGACGGCGAAAATACAACTGAATTTTTAATTCAAAATGAAATCGCCCTTTTAGGTGAACTCCCTACCGATGTTACTGTTTCAGGTATGGCAGATAACGGCTACGATAATATTAAGGCTGAAATTTCAGCCGAGTTTAAAAAAATTACCAATAATGTAATTGAGGCTTTGAACAGCTAATATAAAGGGGCTGTTGGAAATACTAATTCCGACTTATATAAAGTAACACAATTATACATTGTGTTGTCTGAAAAAAATTAACATTATAAATTTTATTTTATTATAATCATAAAACCTCCATATTTCTAATATACTAAAGTATATTGATATGGAGGTTTTTGTATATGAATTATATAACTAAAAATATAACAGCGGACAAAAGCATAGGCAGCGAAAAAGCACAGCTTATACAGGAAAACGAAATTGTTTTACGTGATAATCAGCCCGACATTGACATTATACTAAAGTGTGATGCAAATATAATACCCGAAGAAAGCCACACCGAGGAAAACCGTTTAAGCTACAAGGGCAGACTCCTTATTAACATATTATACTGTGGCAAGGACAAGGGTGTACATAGCGTTTCAACTGAAATACCTGTTAATGATTTTATAAATATTGAGGGTGCTGCTGCTGATATGCTCTCAACTATTAATGCCGCCATTTCAAATGCTGAATGCAGAAAAATAAATGACAGAAAAATCGGCTGTAAAATAATGTCAGAAGTAAGAGGAAGTGTTACTGACAGGGCAGAAATTGAAGCTATTACAGATCTTTATGACATACCAAGAGAACAACAACAGTTTGCAAATGTAAGCACTTCAAGAACTCTTTGTCAAAAAAGAGAAAGCTTCACTGTAACAGAAGATGTTGTCCTGCCCGCTACCAAGCTGCCTATATCCGAAATATTAAGCGTAAGCTGTAACATTACAAATGCGGAATTTAAACCAATGGAGGATTCTGTTGACACAAGAGGCGATGTATCTGTTGTTGTTCTTTACACAAGCACAGAGGGAGGTTTTCCTGAGCTATATGAGTTTGATATACCCTTTAATTTTGCCCTTGAGGCAGAAAATACCGATATTGACAGTACTGCCGATGTTAATTTATATGTAAAGGATTGCTTTTACAATGTTCTTGAAAATGATGACGGTGAACCCAGAATTATAAATATGGAAATAAATATTGGTGCTGATATAAATACAAGCCGGAATGAAGTAAACGAAATACTTGAAGATGCCTATGCTCTCAATAATGACGTAAGCTTTACCACAACAGAACTTTGCTACTCATCTCTGGTATGCAGAAACAGAGGACAGTGCCCTGTTAAGGAAGTAATTACTCTTGATGAAAAGTGCCCTGATATGCTCCAAATTTTCAGAGCAACGGGCACAGTTTATATTGATGATATATCCATTTATGAAAATAAGGTAGTTATAGAAGGAGCAATAAACATTGATATAATGTATATTACAGGAAATGATGAAATGCCTATATTCAGCCATTCTGATACAGTTCCCTTTACTCAGGCTATAGATGCAAGGGGAGCCGAAGAAGGTATGGAAGCAAATGTAAGTGCAAATATTGCCCATATCGGCTTTAATATGCTTTCAGACAGAGAGGTTGAAGTAAGATGTGCTCTTAATACAAACACTACAGTACGAGAAAGAAAATGTATTAACCTTATTACAGATGCAGTAATTACACCTCTTCCACCTGAAATAATTGATAAAATACCAAGCATAGCAATTTATGTTGTCAAAAAAGGCGATACCCTTTGGAAACTTGCAAAAAGATTTAATACTACAGTACAGGATATTGTAGATATAAATAACATTGAAAATCCTGACTTGATTTATCCTAATCAGAAACTTATCATTGTTAAAAGAGTATAAAAACGGCTATTCTGAAAAATAGTACCTATTCTCTGAAATTATATAAACCTCTAAATTGATTTGTAATAAAGACAATCAGTTTGGAGGTTTTTATTATGATTACCAAATACATATCTTTATGTTATAAACACTGCCTGCAAACAGACGATTTGAAAAAACTTTTCAGGAGCATTAAAAACTCAAAGTGTATTTGATAATATATCTATAGAGCATTAAGTCAACACATTTATAACATAAAATTCAGCTGTATGCTATAAAAAGAGTTTCCTATTTTGCAACAGCCTCTTAATCAAACTAATTTACATTATCATATTAAATAACCAATTACAAAATTTACCAAACGTATATATTTTCTGTAGCAGTTTTGATAACTTTTTGAGAAAAAGTGTAACCATCATTAACTCCTTAACCATAGAACTAACCATCTCCTTCTCTAAAAATCTGTTGTTACGGTCATAATTATCTTGTGGCTAATGATTAGAAAGACCTCCAAAAACAACTTAAATACTAACTTTTCAACACTTTCTAACTCTCATCTGCTTATTTACTCCTTATTGTTCACGCAGACATCAAAAAACGATATAGATCATAAATAAATAAATCAACAAAAATATTAAATATATTTATTATTGTTAAGGCAACAATATGTTTTAAAAAACTTCTGCAAAAATTTTTTTTAACTACTACTATACAATACATTAATAAAATGATGCTATCAAAAATAAATATATAATTATCTAAATAAAATACATAAATTGATATAAATAGATATAATATGTCTGCATTATAATTATCTAAGCCAATAAATGCATAAATATACATTGAACAAAACCCTAACAGCAATAATACTAAAGGCATCAAATTAATTAGAGCCAAAATTAGTATTTTTTTCTTCATTAAAACACCTCACTTTATTAAAACAGCTCATCTATTCTATCAACAATATAATGATCATAAGTTCCTCTAAAAGGTGATTTGCCTGAATCTTTTACATTTCCGTTATATATATAATATGGTAAAATATCAAGTGCTACATGGTCAGCCTTTGAAACACCATAATTACAGGTTCCCATATCAACCGGATAATATATTTCAGATAATAGTTTTCCATCTTTATCATATACAGCCTCAAAATGTCCATCAGTTGTAACATATTTTTTATTACTATTATCTTCAAAAGTATTTTGATGTAATGCCGAAGCTTCTGGAAAATACAAATTCCATCATTTCTTGTTCATATGCATATATTTTACCTGTTGGCTCAACAAACATCACAGGATTACCCTCACAATAAGCATACCAATTAAGCCCATCCTTAATCGGGTCTTCCGCTGTAAATCTGCCTGTTATCGGGCTATAGTACCTCGCTCTTAAATAAATACTGCCTG
>DBGCRA010000092.1:0-8122 GCA_048359195.1 Candidatus Gallispira sp. | reverse complement strand
TTTTTGAGCACCTGCTAGATGCTCTTTTTGTCATGCAGTTTTCAAGGTTCAATTATTTCTAAAAAAATTTTTAGAAAATTTGCAATTTAGACTTGACTTTTAATAGTTAGTCTAAATTTCAAAACCATTGTTTGAAAACATTTCCTTGTCTTTATTAATTGTACTGCCTGTTGTTGTGAGAAAATCACCGGTTATTGTGGCGTTTGCTCCCGAGAAAAAAGCTTTTATACCATTGTCCGACATTTTACTTCTGCCCGCTGCAATTCTAATATCGGCACTTGGGTTTATAAATCTGAATACAGCCACAGTTCTTATAATTTCATCTTCACTTAAAGGCTCAGCATTTTCCAGGGGAGTATTTTTAATAGGCGTCAGAATGTTTATTGGTATGGAGTTTACTTCTAAACCGGCAAGAATAAAAGCCATATCAATTCTATCCTCCATAGTTTCTCCCATACCTATAATTCCTCCCGAACAGATTTCAAGCCCTGCCCTTTTTGCCGCCTTTATTGTATTGATTTTGTCCTTAAAGCTGTGAGTTGTACAAATTTTACTGAAATAATTTTGAGAAGTTTCAATATTACAGTGGTATCTTGTAACACCACTATTCTTTAGCATCTTTAGCTGTTCACAGCTAAGTAGTCCGTGAGAAGCGCAAAGCCCAATTTCAGGACATTCCTCTCTCATAGACTTGTAGGCATTAACCGCTTTATTAAAATCAATACCGTTCAATGCTCTGCCAACGGTGACTATTGAATATCTGTGAACACCTGCTTTACAGTGCCTTTTGCAGTCCTCAACTATTTTCTCCTTTTCTAAAAAGCCATAGCTTTCAAAAGAGGTATTGTGAAATCCCGACTGAGCGCAAAATTTACAGTTTTCACTGCAATTGCCGCTCTTGCCGCTTATTATTGAGCATAAGCTTATTTTATTGCCGCAAAAATTTATTCTTATACAATTTGCCTTTTCAGCAAGAGCATTAATATCAGCATTTAATAAATACAATACCTCAGCTTTTGTAATTTTATTTCCTTTAAGAATATTATCGGTTATTTTATTAAGCAAAATTTTCACCTCCAAATAAATGCTTTCATTTTTATATAATAGCAATAACAGAGGGGATTGTCAACCTATATTTTAATTTATTCGGTTTACAATAATGTGTGCTTAACTATAAATATACACTATCAGTCATTGTTGAAAATAGCGAAAAAATTTTTTGTGCAATATTACGGTTGAATTTTTTCGCAGTTAGATGTAAAATTTATCGGTATTCAATAAAATATCAGCTTAGGTAACTGACATTTTTTGTAAAATCCGGCAACAATACTAAATATATTACATTATTTATTTTCATAAATCAGAGATGGGGGAGCAAAAATTTGTGCACTTTTATAGTGTTCTTTTTTGTTATCCCCTTTTTTGTTACTATGAAAAAAACTATAAAACTGTGTTTCAAAGGAGTATGCTTATGACAAAAGAAAAAAGCCCTTACAGCAAACCAATATTTGCTTATAAGGCTTTCGTTACGGAAAGAATAATGGCAAATGAAAACATTGTGTCTGCCGCTAACTACGGCGAAATTCCTAAAAACGTAAAATACATTATATCTAATCTTAGTGAATAATTGGGGGTTTTGAAATGAATTTATTTAAACGAATAATCGGTTTTACATTTTTAATATTCACATTGTTATTATGTACCGCAGTTACATATGGAGCAGAACTAAAGGATTATACTGTAGGAAGCGGTGTTATTACGGTTATTTCAAAAACAGCAGACGGAACTGTTCTCGAAACCAAAACACCCAATCTTACAGCAGGAGATATGGCAAAACTTACGGCAAAGACAACCGTAACAAACAATGGCACTGCATATACCTTCTCTCATTTTGAATATCATACGTCTGCAAGAGATTATGTTGCAAGCTATGATAACCCTATGGATTTATATGTAGATCCTCCAATGACAATATATGCAGTTTACACAAACGGAGACGAAAATACATCTGCCTATGTGTCAGACGGTGCAACAGGCTTTTACAAAGACCCTGTTACAGACGGTACAAATACATATCTGTTCTGTAGCGTTGCGGGAACAGACAATCTTGAAAGCACTGAAATAAAGGCTGTTCTCTCTGCAGCCAACAGCGTTGCACTTGAAGGAACCACAATGGAAACAGTAACTGTTAATAATAATACTGAAACTTCCACAACAAAGCTTTTTTCCAAAACGGTTAAGTCAATGCAATTTATTGTTGCCGTTCCTATTGCAAATGCAATAAATGCGGAAATTTTGGCAGGTGATTATACTAATATAGGAAGAACCAAAACATGGAACTTTGAAAGTGCAGCATTTGACAGTGTGGCTCAATTAAGCAGCGGAACAAACAACATTACGGTAAACGGGCTTAGTTTTTCCAGAGTTCCGTCAAGCCCAAGCACAAGCACAATAATAAATATTAACGGCACTAAATATTCCAGAGGTATAAAACAAGATACCGGCAAAACAATAACCGTGCCTGTTACTAAAGGGGATATAGTTGAAATTTATGGAAGAGGCAACAGTTCAGACTCAGTATTAAGTATTGGAAACGCAACACTGGCTTCAGGAACAGGCAAAATGTCAAAAGAAACAGGCAGCCTTAATACATATGTTGCTGATGGCACAGGAAATATGACTATATCCATAAGCAGTAATAATGGATATTTCTATTGCATTAAGGTAAACCCTGTAAACCCTGCTGCTGTTGAAACACAGTCTACAACAGAGGCTGCAACAACTACAACTGAAGAAACCACAACCGAAGTTACTACAAATGCAGAAACTACCACAAAAACAGAAACTACATCTGAAACAACAACAGAAGCCACAGTAAGCAGTGATACTGTATGGCATAAGTATTGGGTATACAGCAGCGATGTTCCTGACGGCGAAACCAATGATACTGACTACTTTACAGGTGTAACAACAGGCAGTACCACTATTAAAGCCGGTGACACAACTTTAAATATAGACGGTACAAACTATACTTTTACAAGAAGAACAAGCTCAACAACTCCTACAATTACATTTACAGTGCCGGCAGGCTATGAAGCAAATGTTTATTTTGTTTCTTATTCCAGCGGCAGCAGCGGAAGAACCGTAACTGTATCAAGCACAGAGGGCGGCGGATTTAGTGACAGTTCAAATACTACAAGTACATCAAGTGAAGCCCCAAATGTAGCAACAGTTACAGGACTTACGGACGGTGAATACCAACTTACAACAAGCGGCAAAGTAAATTACAGTTTTATTGCTGTTAAGCTTATTCAAACTCTTGACCCAACAAAGGGACATATTAATGTAACTGTTAAGAATTTAAACGGCAATACTGTATTTGACGCTGTTGTTAATGCTAACACAACAAGCCTTGCATATAACAATAAAAGCGGTTTATATATTGGAACCAACTTAGAGCCGGGCACATACACAATAACAGCATCCAAGACAATAAACGGCACCGATTATACAGCAAGCGATACCGTAAATGTAACAGCAAATTCAACAGCAACGCCTGAGCTTACATTAAACTATGGTACAGGCAACATAAGTGTTTCAGTTATAAATACTGCAGGCACGGCTATAACAAAGGCAACCGTAACTGCCGTATACGGCAGCGAAACCGTAACCCTCAAGTACGACAGCACATCAGGCGCTTATACTGCCAATGATGTTATTACAGGTAATTACACTGTTACAGCGGAAATAGACGGTGTATCAGGTACAGCGGATGTAACTGTTGCACAAGGACAAACAGCAGCAGCTGAAATTGATATTGACATTGACCCCAATGCTTATCTCTATATAGATATTCAGGATCAGTTAAGTCAGCCATTTAACACAACAGATACAACAACTGTTACCAACTACGCCGAGTTAACGTCTGCATTGGCTGCATATAATGCAAGTTCTAGCGGCGGTACAATTTATATTGATGCACCTAAGATTGAATGTGAAGGACAGCTTAGAATAACAGGTGAGAATATTTCGCTTATAGGTGTGGTTCAGGAAGAATTAAGCACAGATAAATATAAGGTATTCCCTGTTTTGGACTTTTCCAAATTCAGAGCAAGTTCGGAAGGTATAAATGCTTCTGATCCTCTTGCAATTACCAAGGGTTCAGATAGTGATGCCGGCATAAGAATAAACGGTAATTATAACCTTATTCAAAACCTTATTGTTGAAAAAGCTCCGGACAACGGTATTCAGCTTAAGGCTGTCGATGACGGCAACAACGCAGAACAAACTAAAGGTCTTGCAAATTATAATATAATTGAAAACTGTATTGCAAGATATAATAATGACACAGGTATTCAGGTATCTGCACCTATGCCTCTTGCAGGAACAGGTATAGTGGAAAAGGCAAGCTACAATACCTTTAAATGGTGCTACAGCTATAGAAACTGCGATGTTTATACATTTGGCGGTAATGCCGACGGTTTTGCTCCCAAGCTAAACACAAGAACAGGCAATGTATTTGACCACTGCTATGCTTGGGACAACAGCGATGACGGTTGGGATGCCTATGACAAATCAGCATCATCCAATACTACGGAAAAGGGTGCAGACTGTGATACAGATGTAACAGCAGATATTACTTATAAAAACTCTGCCTGCTGGAACAACGGTAACAGAGAAGTATTCAGCGGTGTTTATGACAGGTCAAAGGGTTATCCCGTTGATACTAACCTCTTTGTGTATGAAATTCTTTCCTCTCAGAATATAGGGTATGACGGAACAAACTTCTCCTCAGTTGCGGGAAATGCAAGTATTAATACATCAAAAGGTAATGTTACTTGGTCAAGCTGGTATACAACTGCCGACAGTGAAATGAACGGTAACGGCTTTAAGTTTGGTTCCGGTGATACTCCTAAGGCAACCACATGGCAGTATTCAAGCACAAGCAAAGTATACGAAATGAAGAGAGACCTTGAAAACTGTCTTTCATTTGACCATAAGTCAAAGGGCTTTGATAATAACAACACAAGCGGTATAAATGGTTACTTTACCAATACAATAGGCTTTGATAATAAGTATAATTATTATATATCAGGTTACAATCTCAAGGCATGGACCAATGCTATGGGCTTTGACGGTTCAAGCAGTGATAAATTACCAAGCGGTTATTCAGCAACTACTCCATCTTCAGCAAGTCAGGCAGAAATAAGAGAAGAAGTTGAGGACAAGGCTTGGAGAATATTTGAAGCTTGTCAGGCAAATGTAATACCGGGCGGTGCTGAATTTAATATTTATAATTAATCAAAAAATCCTTCTGATAAAATCTCAGAAGGATTTTTTATAAATTATATACCTTGTCTTACCATATTTCTGCATTTATTCAGGCTGTCATTAAACTCAAAGCTTTCCATATTCAAAAATTCATCAGAAGTTATAATGTCAGCACCTATATTATGCATATCCGTCATATTAGCCCTTTGTATTTCCTCAGTCTGTGAAGAACAACAATCCTCAATTACCACTACATTATAGTCAAGAGAAATACCATCATAGCAGGTTGTCCTGATACAATTAGGTGTTGTGGTACCCGTAAGAATAATTGTATCTATACCCAGTCGGCGTAAAATCAAATCCAACTCCGTCATAAAAAAAGCCGAAAACCTTGGCTTAATTATAATATAGTCCCCATCTTCGGGGGAAAGCTCTGTAGGATTTTCATAACTAATTTCACTTTCACAGCTTTCCGACATTGCCTTACCGCCTTCATACCAACTTTTAAATCTGGTATGCTCAATATCACTTCCATTCTGACGATATATTCTGTTTACAAAAAACACAGGTACATTTTTCTCTCTTGCATAAGCAGTAACTCTGCTGCAGGCAGGAAGAGTATCCTTTGCCATTTTAATACACTGAAAAGACTTGGAATTAATAAAACCATTTTCCATATCAATGATAATTAATGCACATTTTTCCATATTAAATTCCTTTCCTTAAAACACACAAAAAAGACTGCCTGAATTATACAGACAGCCTTATTATACTACTCAGGCTTTTTATTGTAATAACCTTCCAATCTGTAAATAGGCATTCCCTGTTCTGAAAACTTCTTTTCATATTCTGTCATAACATTGCCCTCAAAATCACTGTTATGAAGGTCAAGAGAAATATTATGCAATCTCCATCCCTTATCAGCAATTTCATTTAAACTGAACTCAAACAGAATTTTGTTGTCTGTTTTCATAAAAAGCTCTCCGCCCTTTTCGCCAAAAAGGGTCTCATATAAATTAAGAAAATTTTTATGTGTCAATCTTCTCTTTGCCCATTTTCTTCTTCTATGCCAAGGATCGGCAAAATTAGTATAAATTCTTGAAATCTCACCTGTTTCAAATATTTCAAGTGAATTCGCTACATCCTCACAGAAAAATCTGACATTATCACCAACTTCAAGCTCTCTGCTCTTTTTAAGGGCAGAAACGATAATCTGCTCTTCTCTCTCAATACCGATATAATTAATATCAGTATTAAGTTTGCTCATTTCGCTTATAAAATTACCCTTACCACATCCAATTTCAATATGAATGGGGTTATTGTTGCCAAAAACTTCATTCCACTTACCCTTAAACTCTTTGGGATTGTCAATAATAGTTTTATTGCTTGCAAATTCCCTTTCAGCCCAAGGTTTTCTTCTTATGCGCATTCTTACATTCCTTTCATTTTACTGACACTTTAGTATACAATAGCAGAACTCTCCCTGCTCCAAAGGCTTATTATCAACAGCTTTAAACTCCGTAAAGCCCTGTGCCATAGCTTCCAGTTTATAATCTCTGTCATACTTACTTGGCACACCAAGCCAATAATCATTGTCATTCCTGCCTAATAACAGGTGCTTATAATCTCTGCATCCCTTTATTACAAAGGGATTGTTTATGTACTTCCATAATGCCTTAACAAGGCAAAGCTCCTTAATACTTGCCCTTATCCAACAAATATTGTCATCACCAAAAGGATGCTGATTTTCCCTTGAAAATAAACTGTTTTCTCCCTCCGATGTGCCTATTTTGGAATACTCCTTTAATTCATCAATATCCTTATCTATTTCATTTATTATGCATATTAGCTTTTCTTTATCAGCGGCATTTTCAACCTTTTCCTCAAACTCACAGGCTGCTTCAACTTTAGTTTCTTCAGTTGCTTTTGCCATAAGACAACGCTGCCAGTTATATTCACCCTCCACAAACCCTATAAGAGGCGCTTTATCCTTCACCAAAACAGCAACAGCCTTAATATCAGAAACATCAATATTTATTTTTCCGGGTGAAAATTCCCACTTAACCTCACCTTTACCTGTACCGTCAACATATAAGGGTTTGCTGACCTCAGCATAGCTATCTCTGCTGAGTATGCAAACCCTGTAATCACAATCACTTCTTAGTCCCTGTGCCTGCAATATAAGCCTGCCTGCACCATTTCTAAGTTCAATGATACATCTGCCCACAGAGCCTCTTATATCCTTTGCATAATCCTGACAGCCCTGCTTTAAAGCTATAAATACTCTTGAATATGACATATAAATAAGTCCCTCCATAAATTAAGTCTTATTTAATATATGATTCAAGTGTACTAGCTATGCAGAAAATTTAAAAAATAGATTTATTTAATTACCCTTTTAAACTCAATCATCTTATCACTGATCTTAGCGTAATCCTCAAGAGTAAGGCTTTCACCTCTTACCCTTTCGTCATAACCAAGCTCATTTAAAACCTTGCCCAATTCCTCTTTATTAAGACTTAGCATATCACTGCTGAAAATACAGTTTACAAGAGTCTTTCTTCTCTGGCTGAATGCCGCCTTTATAAAGTCAAACATAAACTGCTCATTCTTTACATTAACTCTCGGCTCTTTAAGTATAGTAAGCTTAATTACTGCCGAATCCACATTTGGTCTTGGCATAAAGCAGTTTTGAGGAACATTGGCAACAAGATAAGGCTCACAGTAATACTGTGTAACAAGAGAAAGAGATCCATAGTCCTTAGTTGAAGGCTTTGCGTTCATTCTATAGGCTACTTCCTTTTGAATCATTACAGTAAGACTTTCCATTGGAATATGCTTTTCCAATATA
>DBGCRA010000091.1:0-6512 GCA_048359195.1 Candidatus Gallispira sp. | reverse complement strand
AGCCTTACCGTCTCTTAAAGAAATAATTTCCGCATCTTCTCCACAAACGGGACAGACATCGGGGATTTTAAGAGTATTACTTTTTGTTATATTTTCAGCAACCTGCGGTATAATCATATTTGCCTTATAAACAGTGATTTTATCTCCTATACCCAGCTTTAAATTATCAATAATGCTTAAATTGTGGAGAGATGCTCTTTCAACAGTAGTACCCTCAAGTTCTACAGGTTCAAATATAGCAATAGGGTTAATTAAGCCTGTTCTTGAAGTATTCCAATAAACTTCAAGAAGGGTTGTTTCTGCAAGCTCGTCTGCCCATTTAAATGCAATGGAATCTCTTGGAAATTTAGCTGTTGTACCAAGACTTTGGGAATATTCCATACTGCTGAATGTTAAAACAAGACCGTCTGTAGCAAAACGGTTATTTGGAATTTGTTTTTCAAAGTCTTTTACCTCTTCTTCAATATTATTGGCATTTACCGCCTTTCTTTCGACACATTCAAATCCTAAATTCTCAAGCCACTTAAATCTTTCGTTTTTATTATCACCAAAGTTCACATTTTCTGCTTTAACCAAGGCAAAGGCTATAAAATTTACATTTCTTTCTGCTGAAATTTCTGAATTAAGCTGTCTTACTGTGCCGCTGCAAAGATTTCTTGGATTTTTATACTTGTCCTCCGGATTAAGTTTTTCATTTATAACATTAAAATCCTTAAATGAAATAACAGCTTCACCTCTTAAAATAAGCTCATTTTTAAAACTGATTTTAAGAGGAATGTTCTTGAAAAAACGTGCATTATGGGTAATATCTTCACCAATTTCACCGTTTCCTCTTGTAACTGCCTGTACAAGTTCGCCGTTGTTGTAAGTAAGTACAACAGTAAGCCCGTCCATTTTGTAGGATAAAATACCCGTGTTGTCACCGAGAAAACTTTTGAGTGTATTGACATCCTTTGTTTTGTCAAGGGAAAGCATTCTGCTTTCATGTCTGACTTTTTTTAGAGAGCTTAAAACCTGATGACCTACATTTTGAGTAGGGCTGTTTGCCAGTATAATTCCTGTTTCCTTTTCAAGGGAAGTAAGCTCATCATAAAGTCTGTCATACTCAAAGTCGCTCATTATCTCTCTATCCTGTTGATAATAAGCCTTTGAGGCTTCATTTAATATTGAAATTAATTCTTTCATTCTATCCATAATTATATTTACTCCTTTAATAATTAAGAATAGTATACCTCAAATTGAAAAAAATAGCAAACTTATTCATTGAAAATTATAGTTGTTTTGCAGCCGCCATTAACATTTTCAATATACATTTCTCCCTTATGGGCATCAACTATGGCTCTGCAAATCATAAGTCCAAGTCCGCTGCCGCCTTTTTTGGTAGTTACAAAGGGAGTACCAATGGTATTTATTAAGCTGTCAGGAACACCGTTTCCGGTGTCAGTAATTTCCATAAAGACTTTATTATCCTTTGAATACAGGGCAGTGGTAATTTTACCCTTAGTGTTAATTGCTTCTATAGAATTTTTATATATATTAAAAAGCAATATTGACAGTTTTTTATAGTCTCCCCTTATTTTTATTTCGCTTTCTACGTTAAATGAGAATATTATTTCCTTATTGTTAAGTATAAGTATATGAAATTCCTCAGTTACATCATATATTAAATCTTCTAAAAATATTATTTCATTACTGCTGTTAGGCTGTAAAATCGCAGTGTAGTCAGTAATAAGGGAATTCAGTTTATTAAGCTCCTTGTCAATGACATTAAAACAGTTACTGAAATTTGGCTTAACGGACAATTTGATATAGTCCACATTAGCTCTTATAATTGCAATAGGATTTTTTATTTCATGGGCAAGTGCTGCCGCTAACTCATTATTCATATTCTTCATATTTATCACCTATGGCAGCAGCAATGTTTTGCCTACAATTATTTTGTCATTTTGTATGTTATTAAGCTCCCTTATTGCCTGTACCATAGATGTATTGCCGTATTTATTTCTGCTTATGCTTATAAGAGTATCACCTGCTTTTATTGTATATTTTGTTGGTTCTGCCTGTGCACTTGCCTGTGTTTCAGCTTGTGTCACAGTTTGGGTTGTAATCTCTGTTGCAGCTTCTGTAGTGGTTTCCGTTGCTTGAGCCTGATAAGCAGCAAATACCTCCTTACTGCTTTGAAATTCGTTTTCAAGAGCAGTAAGCTGTGCTTCAAGAGAATTTAGCTTGTCATCATTTTGTACAAGACCGGCACCCATTATAAAACATACCAAAAGCATTACAAAACTGACACTGCCCAACAGGTTTATGGTTTTGCTTTGGTCAATAGGGGCATAGTGCTTTGCTTTTTTAGGTTTTTTGGAAATTGCCGCACGCCTTGCTTTAGCACCGGCATCCTCAATGACCTCTGTATTTTCTTTTTCTTCTGTTTTAGCTTCTTTTATCTTATTTTCAAGCATATATTCGTGCATACCGTCATTTTTTTCATAATATATTATGTAACCTTTAACGGAGCTGAAAACCTCTTCATTATTGTTCCATTTATAAAATCCTGTTATTTTTTCGGTAGGATCGGTTATATATAATACTTGGAATCCTTTTGTTATATTATTTTTCTGAAAGGCACAAAGTTTTTCACTTATATAATCTTCAAAGCCCGGCTGAACATAGGTCCAGCCCACAACCTGACTGTCCTTAAAGTATAAGTCTAACTGCTTTTCAATATATTGCCAGCTCTTTTCGGTAAGCTCAATCATACCATTTTTTTGTATAGTATATTTACCCTGAATAACACCGTTTATGAATAAAACGCTGTCATTATTTATAGTCAGATTTCTGCCGACCAGTATGGCAATTTTTTCACAGCCGTTATCAGATGCGGCGTACTGCTCGAGATATGTACAGGCATAATCTTCAAGATATATTCTGCTGCCTTCGGATATACTGCCTATCTGTTTTACGTTATTTGGTAAACTTGTCAATTCTTCATTAGTCATTTCAGACATCCTTTCTTTTTTATGGTTTTATGGATACATAATATCAAAGAGTAAAATACAATTATGTCAAAGTCTGGTAGTAAAGCTGAGTTTTTATTAGCAAATAATTTCAAAATTCCATAAAACCCACCAAATACATAATAATCCTCTGTTTTGCTCATATTATTAAAGAGGTGATAAAGTGTTTGAAAACAGAGAGTATTTATCGGTAAGGGATGATAACTGCAGAAATATGTTAAGCAGCAGTATCAAAAAATATATGAATAAAAGCCCATATAAAAATAAGGAAATAGTTGTGTTCTGTATAGGCACAGATAGGGCAACAGGAGATTCTCTCGGTCCTCTTGTAGGTACAATGCTGAAAAAAATGGGTATAACCAATGTAATGGGTACAATAGACCGCCCTGTACACGCAGTTAATATTGAGGATAAAATAAATCAGCTTTATACTGATTATAATAAACCTTTAGTTCTTGCAATAGATGCCTGTCTTGGAATATATAATCATATAGGAAGTCTTAGTATATGGGAGGGGGCATTAAGCCCCGGCGCTGGAATATCCAAAAAGTTGAGAGATGTGGGAGATATTTCCATAACAGGAATAGTAAATAAATGGAGCAGTAATGGTATTGTACAGCTTCAGAGTACAAGACTTTCAATAGTTATGAATATGGCAGAAGTTATTGCAGGAGGGATATATGACGCTCTTAAGGATATTGACTGCGATAATTAAAATTTTATTTAGATTTTACTTTATACTTGACAAAAAATGAATAATTAAATATCATTAATAATAGTGATTTAGTGTAAATCCAAAATATTATTGCAAAGGGGATAATGAAATGAAAAAGAAAATTATTACAGGCTTAGCTTTATCTTTAGCGGCATTAACTCTTGTTGCCTGCGGTCAGAAGGATACAGCAGGTACAACTGATGACACGGGAGCAGAGGTTACAAACGAAACGGCAGAAAACAATGAAGACGGTTTAGAGGCTTTTTCTGAACTTCCACAGTTAAATGGAGTTCAAACAGGTGATACTATTGCCACAATTCATACCAATAAAGGTGATGTTAAAGTGTGGTTTTTTGATGACTATGCTCCAAAGGCTGTAGAAAATTTTGTTACTCATGCAGAAGAGGGCTATTATGATGGTGTAACATTCCACAGAGTTATTAATGACTTTATGATTCAGGGCGGTGATCCCGAGGGTACAGGTCGTGGCGGAGAAAGTATATGGGGTGCTGATTTTGAAAATGAGGTATCTTTGAATTTAAGAAGTTTCAGAGGTGCATTATGTATGGCTAATGCAGGTCCTGATACTAACGGCAGCCAGTTTTATATTGTTCAGAGTGATCAGCATGATGAAATGAAGGCTATGCTTGAATCAACAGATGCTTCACAAATTTATCAAAATTCTCAAAACACATTTACAGATAAGGAAGGTAATTATTTAACTATAGGTGATGTATTCCCGCAGAAGGTTATAGATGCTTACGGAGAATTAGGCGGCTATCCGGCTCTTGACCTTGGATACACTGTGTTTGGACAGGTATATGAGGGTATGGATATTGTAGATTCTATTGCTGCAGTAGAAACAGATGAAAATGACAAGCCTTTAGAGGATATAATTATTGAAAGTATTGAAGTAGGAACTTATTAATTATGAATTTGTTATCAGTTGAAAATTTATGCAAGTCCTTTGGAGAAAAGGTGATTTTTAACAATTTAACATTTGGTATAGATGATAATGATAAAATCGGTGTAATTGGTGTTAATGGCACGGGAAAATCGACACTTCTTAAGATTATTGCAGGTGATGATGAGGCAGACAGCGGCTCTGTTATAAAAATGAATGGCTTAAGAGTAGGCTATCTGCCCCAAATTCCTGTATTTGAAAATAATGATGTGGTAATGGATTATATGAACAGGATATGTCAAATATCCAATGCAAATGAAGAAAGTGAGGCAAAGTCTATACTTACAAGGCTTGGTATAATGAATTATTATCAACCTGTAAGTGAGATGTCGGGAGGTCAGAGAAAGAGAGTAGCTTTAGCTGCTGCAATGATTTCTCCCGTGGATTTGCTTATACTGGACGAGCCTACCAATCATATAGACAATGACACCGTAACATGGCTTGAAACCAATTTAAAAAAGACTGCAAAGGCGCTGTTAATGGTTACTCATGACAGGTATTTCCTTGACAGGGTAGTTAATAAAACCATTGAGCTTGACAAGGGTAATATGTATACTTATGAGGGTAATTACAGTCAGTTCCTTGAGCTTAAGGCTGAAAGAGAGGAAAGAGAAATTGCCAATGAAAGAAAAAGGCAGAATTTCTTAAGAACAGAACTTGAGTGGGTAAGAAGAGGTGCGCAGGCAAGGTCAACCAAGCAGAAAGCAAGGCTTGAAAGGTTTGAGGAAGTATCTAATATGACAGGTCCTGTTAAAAAGCAGAGTGTTGAATTTGCAGGACTTTCGTCAAGGCTTGGCAGAAAGACTATTGAAGCTCATAATGTATGTAAATCCTTTGACGGAAAGGTAATTATTAAAAATTTCAGCTACATCGTGTTAAAACATGACAGAATAGGTATTATAGGCCCTAACGGCTGCGGCAAGTCTACTCTTGTGAACATACTTACAGGCAGACTGGAGCCTGATGAAGGAAGTGTAATTACAGGAGAAACCGTTAAGATTGGAATTTTTTTACAGGAAAATGACAATATGAATGGTGATGACAGGGTAATTGACTACATAAAGGAAGTGGGAGAATATATTAATACCGGAGATGGCAGAGTGTCTGCTTCTCAGCTTTTGGAAAGATTTCTTTTTAATGCTGAAATGCAGTATTCTCCAATCAGTAAGCTTTCGGGAGGGGAAAGAAGAAGATTATATCTTTTAAGGGTACTTATGTCTGCTCCGAATATACTATTTCTGGATGAGCCTACAAATGATTTGGATATTGAAACATTGACTATACTTGAAAATTATTTGGATGGTTTTGATGGGGCTGTTATTACGGTATCTCATGACAGATATTTTTTGGATAAATGCGTTGACAGAATATTTGCCTTTGAAGACAATGGATATATTAAGCAGTATGAAGGTGGATATACCGATTATGTTGAGGAACAAAAACCAAAGCAAAATATAAAATCTGAAAAAAAGGCAACAAAAACATGGGACAAGGGAGCTAAAAAACTCAAAATGTCTTATAATGAGGAAAAAGAATTTGCTGTTATTGACAGTGAAATTGCGGAAATTGAGGATAAAATTTCTGATGTAGAGAAGGAAATGGCTCTTTTTGCCAGTCAGTATTCAAAGCTGCAGGAGCTTACAGAGGAAAAAAGTGAGCTTGAAAATATGCTTGCTGAAAAAATGGATAGGTGGGTATATCTTACTGAGCTTGACGAAAAAATAAAATCACAGAATTAGCGGCAGTCTTAGGACTGCCTTTGTTATTGGTTGAATATTGCGAAAAAATTAACAATTTACAGAAAATTCATTTTTTGCTT
>DBGCRA010000090.1:0-5487 GCA_048359195.1 Candidatus Gallispira sp. | reverse complement strand
ATAATTCTGTGAATCTGCAAATCCGGGTATCTTCTTATAGGGGAAGTAAAGTGACAGTAATATGTTGCCGCAAGTCCAAAATGCTTGCCATTGTCTGCCGTATATTTAGCCTGCTTCATACTTCTGAGAGTCATACGGTGTATAAGCATTTCTTCCGGCTTATCCTTAGTCTGCATTAAAAGCTGCTGATAGCTTTTAGGGTGCTTTGAGCTGCCCTTTAATACATAGCCAAAAGGTGCAACCAAGAGCTGAAGCTTTTCATACTTTTCTTCATCGGGCACTTCATGAGTTCTGTATACAAAAGGTGTTTCAAGCCAGTAAAAATGCTCTGCTACAGTTTCATTGGCAATAAGCATAAATTCCTCAATTATACTTGTTGCCACATTTCTATCTCTCTTCACAATATCTATAGGCTTTCCATCTTCATCTAAGAGAATTTTAGCCTCTTCATTTTCAAACTCAATAGCACCTCTTTTTTGCCTTTTATTAAGAAGAATATTTCTAAGCTTTTCCATTTCCTTAAACATAGGCACTAAATCTTTGTATTCCTCATAATACTGTGAATTTTCATTTGTAAGCAAATCATAAACAATAGTGTAGCTCATTCTTCTGTTTACATTAATAACAGCCTTTTTAATATCATGGGAAACAACCTCACCTTTATTGTCTATTTCCATAATGCAGCAAAGTGTAAATCTGTCCTCACCTGCATTAAGAGAGCATATACCATTAGACAACTTATGGGGCAGCATTGGTATAACTCTGTCCACGAGGTAAACACTTGTACCCCTCTTATAGGCTTCCTTATCAAGAGGAGATTTTTCCTTTACATAATAAGATACATCTGCTATATAAACACCAAGCCTGTAATTGCCATTTTCAAGCCTTTCCACGGAAACAGCATCGTCTAAGTCCTTTGCATCTTCACCGTCAATAGTAACCATTACTACATCTCTTAAATCCTCCCTGCCTGACTTATCATCATTGTCAATATTTTCTGCAATATTTTCAATTTCCTTATAAACATCATCAGGGAATTCAGTAGGCAAATCATACTGCATTATAATAGAAAGAATATCTACTCCCGGGTCATTGATATGACCTAAAATTTCCGTAACAACACCTTCGGGATTTTCTGTTCTTGTAGGCGCTTTTGTAATTTTAACAAGTACTTTATGACCGTCAACGGCACCCATATTATCTCCTGTTGCTATAAAAATATCGTCACACATTTTCTTGTCATCAGGTATTACAAAACCGTAATTTTTAACTTTCTGATATGTGCCAACAATATGCTTCATACCATGCTCAAGAACCTTTACAATTTCACCTTCTGCTCGTCTGTCTGTCCGGTTTACAATTCTGCAAATTACTTTATCCTTGTGCATAGCACCGTTTGTTGCACCGGCAGGTATAAATATTTCTTCCTCCATACCCTCAACACCTACAAAGCCAAAGCCTCTGCTGTTGCCTGTAAATGTTCCTGCATACTGATGCAGACTTTCAGCCGAAACAATTTTACCTTTTCGTGTAGTAACAATTTTACCCTCTGCCTCAAGCTCATCAATAATATCATATAAAAGCTGCATTTCATTATAGGGCACCTGCATAAAGGCTGCTATATCCTTAACTCTCATTGGTCTGTATTCCTTATCCTTAATAAAAGAGAATACGGTATTCTTTCTTTCTTCATATAAATTCATATTATCATTACTCATAAAAGCACCCCTCTCTAAATATCTTTCTACTATTAGTATACACCTTTTATTAAAATACTACAACTAATTTAATATGAAGTTTTTTATAAAAAAAAGAAGGCTTAACGCCTTCTTAAATTACTGTATAAAGTTGCTTGCAAGAATAAGTAAAACATATACAACAGCAACAATCTTTGTATAAAGCTCTAACTTACCCTCAATAGAATTTTTCTTGTTCTTATCCCAGTATGTCTGTCCGCCTGAAGAACCCATACCACCGATAGCACTTGTAAAACCTGCTGCCTGCTTCTTCTGCATAAGAATTAAGGCAACTAAAGCAAAGCTTGCAATAGCAATTAAAACACAAACAATAATAAACGCTGTACTCATGACTGCACCTCCCTGATATTAACATTAATACATCTTTATAAATATATCACAGAAATCAACATTTTGCAAGTATTATTTTAATTTTTAATATTAAATTTGTAACCAACGCTCCATATAGTCATAATGCTCCATGGATCGTCCTGATTAAGTTTCTCCCTAATCCTCTTAATATGTACATCTACAGTCCTTGTATCACCTACAAATTCATAGCCCCATATTTTATCAAGAAGCTTTTCCCTTGTAAAAACCTGATTGGGATTCTGAGCAAGAAAACTTAAAAGCTCAAACTCCTTTGGCGGAAATGATAAATCCTTGCCGTGGTATGTAACAATATATGTACCCTGATTAATAACAAGGTTAGGATACACAATTTTTTTAATTTCATTTTCCTTTTTAGTGTCATAGCGTCTTAAAACAGCCTTTACTCTTGCCACAAGCTCCTTTGAGTCAAAAGGCTTTACAACATAATCATCAGCACCCATTTCCAGACCAAGAACCTTATCAAAGGTTTCGCCCTTTGCAGTAAGCATAATAATAGGCGTATTACTTATCTGACGTATTTTTCTGCATACCTGGTAGCCGTCAATACCCGGCAGCATAATATCCAAAAGTACCATATGAGGATCAAACTTTTTAAAGGCATCTACAGCATCATCACCGTTGTGAACCTCAAATGTTTCATACCCTTCTTTTTCCATATACAATGACACAAGTTCAGCTATATGAACATCATCATCAACTATCAACACTCTTAATTTAGTATTACCATTATTCATTTTATCATCTCGCTTTCTTATTTAAGTTCAACAATAGTCACACCTGCTTCGCCCTCGCCATACTGACCAAGACGGTAACTTTTAACCCTTGGATTACCTCTGAGATACTCATGAACTGCCTTACGCAGTGCACCTGTGCCTTTACCGTGTATAATTGTTACGGGAGAAACCCCTGCCAAATAAACATCATCCAAATATTTGTCAAGTTTATCCATCGCCTCCAGAGACATCATTCCCCTAAGATCAACTTCGGCAGACACATTGCTTCTCTTTTTCCTTGAAATATTTGTAGCAAATTTCTTTGGAGCATAAGTAAGCTGTTCCTCACTCGTATCAAGAGATAAATCCTTTATATTAACCGTAACAGTCATAATACCTGCCTTAACCGTAACATCTCCGTTTTTGTTTGGAGGTACGGAAACAATACCTGACTGATTAAGAGAGTGAATTTTTACTCTGTCGCCCTTTGCAAGCTTATCGGGTACTTTATGAGTAGCCTTGGTTGTAAGCTTACTTTCAACCTTATTCATTTTATCCTTAAGCTTACTTCTCTGCTCCTCAAGTGCCTGTGAATTCATACCCTCTTTTTGAAGCTTACGCATTTCCTTAATAATAGCATCAGCTTCATCCTTGGCATCACTTATAAGAGCTCTTGCCTTTTCATTAGCCTCTCTTATTATCTTATCACGCTGTGCATCAAGTTTATTTCTCTGCTTTTGAGCCTCACTTTTAAGCCTCTGTGCCTCTTTTCTGTATTCTTCAGCTTTTTCCTGTTCAATAATAAGAGATTTACGGCTGATTTCCAAATCAGTAATTACATCCTCAAACCTCAAATCCTCATGGCTTAATACTTCCTTTGCCTCATTTATAATATATTCAGGTAAGCCAAGCCTTTGTGAAATAGCAAAAGCATTACTCTTACCGGGAACACCGATAAGGAGCTTATAAGTTGGTCTTAATGTTTCCACATCAAATTCACAGGAAGCATTTTCAATGCCTTCTGTAGTAAGAGCAAAAACTTTAAGCTCGCTGTAATGAGTAGTAACAGCAGTCCTTGCACCAAATCCGTGAAGATACTTAATAATGGAAATAGCAAGAGCCGCACCCTCTGTAGGGTCTGTACCTGCACCAAGTTCATCAAGGAGCACAAGTGAATTTGGCGTAATACTGTCAAGAATTTTAACAATATTTGTCATATGTGAAGAAAATGTACTAAGGCTTTGCTCAATACTCTGTTCATCCCCAATATCCGCAAACACATCATCAAACACCGCAAGCTCTGAATTATCAAAGGCGGAAATATGAAGTCCTGCCTGTCCCATAAGTGTAAAAAGACCCAATGTCTTTAAGCTGACAGTCTTACCGCCGGTATTGGGACCTGTTATAAGTAATGTGTTAAATTTTTTGCCTATATAAATATCTGTTGGAACAACTGTTTTACTGTCAAGAAGAGGATGTCTTGCTTTCTTTATGTTTACATACCCCTTTGTGTTAAACTTAGGCTCAACACCCTTCATTTTAATTGAAAGTTCAGCTTTTGCAAATACAAAATCTATATGAGCAAGAATATCTGCATTGGCAAGTATTATTTCGCCATTTTCCGCAACCCTTGCAGAAAGCAGAGCAAGTATTCTTTCTATTTCAGTCTTTTCTTTGCTGTGAAGCTCTTTAATTTTATTATTCAACTGAACCACACTTATAGGCTCTATAAACACTGTTGCACCTGTAGCAGATTGATCGTGAATAAGCCCTGCAAATGTATTTTTATATTCCTGCTTTATTGGCACACAGTATCTTTCATTTCTGATTGTAATTACTGCCTCTTGAAGCATATTTTTATAGGTACTTGAATGAATAATTGAATTTAACTGTTCCTTTATTCTGTCATTGGCAATTTTGATATTACGTCTTATTTCCCTTAACGCTCTTGAGGCATCGTCTGCAACCTCTGTCGGTGACGGAATACATCTTTCTATTTCTCTTTCAAGATCATTAACGGTTTCAATAGAATCAAACTGCGGTTCAAGGACAGGAAAGCTGTCATTTTTGCTTTCACTTTTTGCATAATCCTTAGCACGTCTTGATACCCTTAAAAAATCTCCTATATGAATAAGTTCTTCTATGTTAAGAATACCACTGACATTAACTCTTTTAACATACTCACTGACAGGTCTTAAGCCGCCTAATCCCAATGAACCTTTTTTTATAATCATTGACACAGCCTCTGATGTTTCTCTCTGATTAAGAGTAATTTCATTAATATCAGTGCTTGGTTCAAGCTTGTCCGCAATGTCCTTGCCAAGTTCAGATGCCGCATACTGCTTAAGCATATCAATTATTTTATTGAATTCCAAAACTCTTAGAGTCTTATTGTTCATAATACATACTCCTTCACATTACTCTGTACTAATTATATCAAATCAGATAATTAAATGCAACAAATATTATGAAATGCCCACGACATACGCACGAAAATTTTTTCTCTATCAAAACTTCAAACTTCAATTTTTTTACAATTCAAGTATTTCTTCAATATATTTTTCTGCATTCATACATATATGAAATCTCTTTTTTCTAAGCGATTTTTTCTTCTTTCCCACCTCAAACAGTTTTAAAATTGATAA